>JALUFA010000035.1:4406-5686 GCA_027052485.1 Hydrogenothermaceae bacterium | reverse complement strand
CAAAAGCTTTTTTTATCAATTAGTCTTCCTCAACAAGCCTGTTTAAAAGCCCCTTTACATTTTCCTCCTTATTAAGTAGCCTTGCAACTTCAAAAAGGTTTTCCACATACTCTTCCCTCATAGGGTTCATAGTGGTAGCTTTGTATAAAAATCTGTAGGCTCCTTCGTAGTCTTTGCCAATAAAGTGTACTACTCCCAAAATGTTGTATATCGGTGCACCTTCATACACAGATGAAACGTCAACAATTGCCCTTAAAACGTCCTCATACTTTCCTTCTTTTACGGCTTCCTCAAGGTTTTTAACTATCTTTTCAAAGTTTGAAATTTTTTCTTCATACTCCTTTACGTCCTCTTCTGACATTCCTTGTTTTTCTAGCAAGTACCTAGCTTTATCAAAAAATCCCATCTGTATGAAAGTATCTATAAGCTTTTTTAACGAGTGCTGGTTGTGGAACGCCAAAACCGCCTCTCTGTAAAAGTTTGAGGCGTTATAAAAGTCGTAGTACTGGCTAACCATATCTCCAGCTATGGTGTTTGCTGTAGACTTAGCCACTTTTTCGTTTTCCCAGTTTAAAAGTGGAAAAATGTCCTTTTTCCAGTCGTAGGTTTTAAGTATGTCTCTAACAGTTTTTGAGTGAAAAGATGTGTCTATAAACGTTTTAGCGATTTTATTTGTAATAAAAGAAAGCTCCGAGTGCTTTAAACGTAAATTTTTTATGTTAAAGGCTAAAAATCTGTAAAATTCGTAATCTTCAAACTCCTCATCAAACGTTCCAAATTTTGAAAAGATTTCTTTTTTAGTGATAACTCCAAACTCAGGCAGGTACTTTTCAAATGCTAATCCCTGTAGGAGTTCTTTTTCCTCACCGTAAAAGTCTTTAAAGTTCCTAACATTTTCTTGATTATTTAGGTCAATAAGAACCTCGTTTGGGTAAATGACATCTGCATCTGGATACTCTTCTAAAGTTTCTAGCATTTCTTCTAAAAAATCTTCATCTGGAACGCTAACATCTGAAACCCACAAAATATAATCTGAGTCTACCCTTTCCAGTATCTTATTTCTCTGGAAGGCTTTATTTTCGCTATCTGTTAAATCCTTTGCATAAATAACATCCTTTATACTTGAGGCGTTTTCCGATAGAAACTGCTTTAGCTTTTCATCAATTCTTCCTGCTTGATTTAGAATACCTACCGATAATTCCATACAACACTCTCCTTGTCTGGTAAACTTCAACTTATTTTCGGTTTTTTTCGATAAATATTTATGAAAGCTAAAAATG
>JALUFA010000035.1:466-4396 GCA_027052485.1 Hydrogenothermaceae bacterium | reverse complement strand
GTAAAAATGATTGATGGAAAAACAATACTTATAACAGGTGGAACAGGCTCATTTGGAAAAAAGTTTGTAAGAAGGGTTTTAAAAGAGTATAGCCCGAAAAAGATTATCGTTTACTCAAGGGACGAGTATAAACACTACCTAATGCAAAAAGAGTTTGCCGAGTATAAAGAAAAACTTAGATTTTTTATCGGTGATGTCAGAGATAAAGAAAGGCTTTACAGGGCTTTTGATGGAGTTGACATAGTCGTTCACGCTGCAGCTTTAAAGCATGTACCACTAATGGAGTATAATCCTATAGAAGCAGTTAAAACAAACATCGGCGGAGCTGAAAACATAATCAACGCAGCAATAGATAGGGGAGTAGAAAAGGTTGTAGCTCTTTCCACAGATAAAGCGGTAAATCCTGTAAACCTTTATGGAGCAACTAAGCTTGTATCAGATAAACTCTTCGTTGCAGCAAACGCCTATGCAGGTGCAAAAAAAACCAGATTTTCGGTCGTAAGGTACGGAAACGTAGCAGGGAGTAGAGGCTCGGTTATTCCCTTTTTTATGAAACTGGTAAAGGAAGGCGCAAAAGAACTGCCGATAACAGATTTTAGAATGACCCGCTTTTGGATAACCCTTGATGAAGGAGTAGACCTTGTTTTTAAAGCTATAAAAGAGTCCAAAGGTGGGGAGATTTACGTTTCAAAGATACCATCGTTTAAGGTTGTAGACCTTGCAAAAGCAATATGTCCTGAGTGTAAGCTCAAGGAAGTTGGTATAAGGGAAGGAGAAAAACTCCACGAAGTAATGATTACGGAAGAAGACTCAAGAAATACGTATGAGTATGAGGATACCTATATCATTTACCCCCAGTTTGATTGGTGGAACTTTGAAAAACACTTTACTCCCGGAGGAAAGAAAGTCCCTGAAGGATTTAGATACTCATCCGATAATAATACCAAATGGCTATCTGTAGAGGATTTAAGAGAACTTTTACAAAAAATTGATATTGTTTACTGATGGAAAAATTTATACCGTATGGAAAACAGCTTATAGATGAAGATGATATAAACGCAGTTATTGAAGTGTTAAAGTCTGACTTTATAACTCAAGGGAAAAAAGTTCCTGAGTTTGAAAGAAAACTGGCAGACTATTGTGGTGCGAAGTATGCCGTTGTTTTTAACAGTGGCACATCAGCACTCCACGGAACGTACTTTGCTTTAGGTTTAACTGAAGGTGATGAGTTTATAACAACGCCTATGACATTTGCCGCAACGTCAAACGCTGGACTATACCTTGGGGCAAAACCAATATTTGTAGATGTAGAGTCAGACACGGGAAACATTGATGTAGAAAAAATAGAGAACCACATCACACCTAACACAAAGCTTATCTCAGTAGTCCACTATGCAGGCCACCCTGTATATATGAAAAAAATAAAGCATATAGCGGATAAGTACAACCTGAAAGTCGTTGAGGATGCCTGCCATGCCCTTGGAGGAATGTATAAAGGAGAAAAGATTGGAAACTGCAGATTTAGTGATGCTACGGTTTTTAGTTTTCACCCTGTAAAACACATCACAACAGGAGAAGGCGGAGCAGTTCTAACAAACGATAAAGAAGTTTACGAAAAGCTTTTGATGTTTAGAAACCACGGTATAACAAAGGATAAAGACAAGTTCATAAACCAACCAGATGGAGACTGGTATTACGAGATGCAGTTTTTAGGCTATAACTATAGAATGACAGATATACAAGCAGCCCTTGGAATTTCCCAGCTGAAAAAACTTGATAGTTTCATAGAAAAACGGCGAAATATAGCTGCAACTTACAACGAAGCATTTAAAGATAATCCTTACTTTGAAACACCTGTAGAAAAAGATTACGCATACCATGCTTACCATCTGTACCCTATAAGATTAAAAGATGAGTACAAAGAAAAAAAACAGGAAATTTTTAGTAAGTTTAGAGAGGAAGGCATAGGAGTACAGGTTCACTATATTCCCGTTTACTGGCACCCTTACTATAAAAATCTTGGATATGAAAAAGGTATAACTCCTGTCGCTGAGGATTTTTACCAAAGGGAGATATCCCTCCCAATCTATCCAGCAATGAAAGATGAAGATATAGAGTTTGTGATAAATAAAGTTTGGAAGGTGTTTAAATCGGTATGAAAATAACAGCCATAATACAGGCTAGAACATCATCAACAAGACTTCCTAAAAAAGTACTACTACCATTGCCTTATGACTCAGATACTACCGTTCTACAACAAGTGATAAGACGAACAAGAAAATCAAACTTTTTAGACGATATCATCGTTGCAACAACTACGGATAAAGAAGATGAGGAAATTATAAATATAGCAGAAAAAGAAAATGTAAAATGGTTTAAAGGCAGCAAGCACAACGTTTTAGAACGCTATTACAAGGCAGCAAAAGAAAACCAGTCTGATATAGTTGTTAGAATAACAAGTGATTGTCCGTGTATTGATTGGAATGTTATAGACAAAACCATATCAACCCACTTAAAAGAAAATGCCGATTACACCTCAAACACACTAAAGAGAACTTACCCCCACGGCTTAGATGTGGAGGTTATCTCATTTGAAGCTTTAGAGGATGCTTATAAAAACGCTACTCAAGATTTTGAAAAAGAACACGTAACACCGTTCATACACACAACAAACAAAGAAAAATTTAAAATGGTTTCCGTAGAAGCTCCACCAGAACTAACAGCACCAGACATACGTATAACGCTAGACACAAGAGAAGATTACGCCTTACTGTGTGCCGTTTATGATTATCTATACCCAGAAAACCCGTTTTTTGACGCTTACTATATCATTAAACTTTTTAACCAAAAACCATGGCTCAAATTTATCAATGAAAAAGTCTTACAAAAGAAAACCTTTGAGTGTATAGAAGACGAGATTAAAGAGGCAAAAAAACTGTTAGAGCGGCAAGAACTAAACAACGCAAAAAAGATTTTAGAACAATGGAAAAAGTAAAAGTTTTCATTATAACAGAGGGAAGCTCAAATATAGGTTTCGGACATATAACAAGGATGTTATCTATATATCAAGCTTTTGAAGAAATCGGAATAAAACCTAAATTTATAATCAACGGAGATAACAGTATATTAGAACTTGTTAAAAACACAAACTTTGAGATTTTCAACTGGATAAAAGACCAAGAAAAGCTCTTAAATCAAATAGAGGATGCAGATATAGCAATAATAGATAGCTACTTAGCTCCACTTGACCTGTATGAAAAAATAACCCAAACAGTAAAATATCCTGTTTACTATGACGATAACAAAAGGCTAGACTATCCCTGTGGTACAGTTATAAACGGAAATATCCATGCTTTAGATTTAGAATATCCTCAAAAAGATTGTATTCAGTACTTACTAGGGACAAAGTATCTCCCTCTTAGAAAAGAGTTTTGGGATGTACCTGAAAAACAGATAAGAAAGGACATAAAAAACATAATGATAACCTTTGGTGGTGATGATATAAGAAACATGACCCCAAAAGTTCTAAAAATTTTAAGCGAGAATTATCCAGATATTGAAAAAAATGTGG
The DNA here is from genome assembly GCA_027052485.1 of Hydrogenothermaceae bacterium. Taxonomy (GTDB): domain Bacteria; phylum Aquificota; class Aquificia; order Aquificales; family Hydrogenothermaceae; genus Hydrogenothermus. The sequence continues at coordinate 825 of JALUFA010000035.1, read as the reverse complement.
TTATTGGAAAAGGCTTTAAAAACATGAAAGAAATAGAAAACTCTGCCGACAAAAATACAAAACTAATATACTACCCTAACGCAAAACAGATGAAAGAAATAATGATAAATTCAGACATTGCTATATCAGCAGCAGGTCAGACCCTCTATGAACTTGCACGAACAGGAACACCTGTTATTCCAGTAGTTGTTGCAGACAACCAGATTAGAAATGCTGTAGGTTTAAGGAAAGCTGGTTTTTTTGAAGATTTTATAGATAAAAGAAATTTACCTCCTTCGGATTTTGGGATAGTTGATGATAAATTTAGGAAGTTTAAAAATTTCTTAAAGAGCAACTTTTCGTATTTCTACTCATCTATA
>JALUFA010000035.1:0-456 GCA_027052485.1 Hydrogenothermaceae bacterium | reverse complement strand
TAGAAAATTTAAAATCTCCAGAAATAAGACAAGAAAAAAGCCAGATAGGACAGTCATTAGTGGATGGAAAAGGGGCAAAACGGATAATAGGTCAATTAATAAAGAATGCCTGTATCTTTAGACCAGCTAGAAAAGAGGATATATGGGATATTTACAAAATTTCAAACGAAAGAGAAGTCCGTATGGTTTCTATAAATAGCAATCCTATATCCGAGAAAGAACACCGAGATTGGTTTTTAGCCAATTATTCCCAAAATTTTTATGTTTTAGAACTCAATAATGAAATAATTGGTCAGGTAAGATTTAAAAAAGACAAAGATAGATACATTATAAGTATAAGCCTAAAAGGCAAATATAGGAATTTAGGTTTAGGTAAATTTCTGTTGCAAAAGGGGCTAGAAAGATTTTTCATAGAAAATAGGAAAGCAAATAAAATAATTGCATATATAAAACATT
>JALUFA010000034.1 GCA_027052485.1 Hydrogenothermaceae bacterium | reverse complement strand
ATCTAGAAGAATACTGATTAAAGTAAACATTAATATTTTCGGTACCTCCATCTCCAACAAACTGATCTATTGAAATATTTCCATTACTATAATCTATATAGCCAATAACTTTATTATTATTGTCAAGATCTATAATATTTCCATTTCCATCATCTATCCATTTTACAGAATAAGTGTTTCCATTTTTTGTATAACTATTGATTATGATGGATCCAGGTAGTATAGCACTATTCGTCAAAGAAAAGGATCCTGTATCTCCTGTAAGTCCTGTTATCTCAGTTACAGATATAGGTTTATTTGCAGCATACACAACATTGAACGTTTTATTAGCATTAGTTGAACCTAAGTTTATTTCTCCAGTTGCATAATTTATAGTTCCTATGTTTGTGGTTCCATCTGTTATATTTCCATTCCCATCATCATAATAATAACTATTAGAATCATATATATATACGGTGTTCTTTTGCACTGGAGCACTTGATAGAATTGCAGTTCCAGTAGAATCAGTAGTAATAGATTCATCTCGTTCAGGATCTTTTACTGTTCCTTGTAAAGTTGTTTTCGTTACTTGCCCAATGCCGTTAAACTCTAATCTTAAAAATGCAAAGTCATTACCATTTGCATCTGTAAACTTTACTGGTTCATCATCTAAAACGCCGAACACTTTCCACACATTAGGTGCTTCATGTACGAAGTAGTATTTGACTTCATGAGATACACCGATACTATCATAAACATTTACTGCATTAACGTAGTTATAAGTATTCGCATCATTTGTGTTAAATACAGCCCGTGTTATTTTACTTCCAGCATCAAGGTTAGATGGGGATTTGATAGCAAGATTGGATGTTACTTTAGGAGGCATATCGTTTGGAATTTGAATTTTGTCTATTGCTCCAGCAATATTACCAGCTTCATCAAGTTTCCAGCCTAAAAGGTGCATACCGTTTATATTAATCAAATTACCATTAGCATCTGTTCTAAATTGCCCTGCTCTTGTATAGTAGGTTACTCCTTGTTTATCTTTAACCATAAAAAATCCTTCACCGTCTAAAGCTAGGTCAGTTGGAGAGTTTGTATTCATTAGAGAGCCTTGAGAAAAGTCTTTAACAGTACTAGCTACAAAGGAACCGCCGCCTATCTCATAGTTTTTAGGAACGTTGTTGCTAAAAGTTGTCATACTACGGGTGATAAGGTCTTGGAAGTTTGCAATTTCTGCTTTGTATCCTACAGTATTTACGTTTGCAATGTTATCTGATATTACCGAAAGCCACTCTTTATTTGCGTTTAATCCAGCCCTTCCTGTGTAAAACGATTGAAGCATCTTTATCCTCCTATTTCACTTACTTTATTTAGTTCTACTTTTGTATTGGCAAAAGATACGTAAACTTTATCGTCTTCTTTTTCTACTGACTCAACCTTTGCGTAAGAGTAAATTGTGGCTTTTACTTCTTTATCTTTATTGTAAGCCTTTATGTAAACTGTATAGTATCCATCTGCTAACTTTGGATTATCTATTTCAAATGGGTACTTTTTACCACCTTGAAGATTTGTAAAGGTTTTGGTTTCAACAACATTACCTTTAGAGTCCATCACTGTTACGTCTACTTTTGTTGCGTTTCCATCTAGTTTAAAACTGACCTTTCCTTTTCCATTTTGAACGTAAGTTTTGTCTCCTTCGTATAGAACCGTTTTACCTATAAGGCCTGAAGCATATAAAAGAGCGTTCGTTTGATTAACTTCCTTTAAGAGCTCAACGGTTTTCTGGAAGTTGTCTAAGACTTCCATCTGCCTGAGTTTTACGGTGTTGTTAATGAATTCTGAGATATCTTTTGCTTGCATTGGGTCTTGCCATTTAAGATCTGCAAGGAGGACTTTAAGGAAATCATCATTTGACATTTTAGAGTTATCGTAGCCAGCTTTCACAACCTTGATTTCTTGCCCTGTTATGCCTTTTATCGTATCTGTCGTTTTACTTAACTCCATAGCTTAACCCCTTATTTTTAATATAATCGGCTAATTTTCTTAAATTTTGAAGACTTTCTTTAAAGGAAATTTTTTCATCTATCCTCTGTTTTATAAACTTAACGATTTCATCATGAACGTCCAGTGCCAGGTCTATCTTCGGATTTGTACCTTTCTTGTAAAGTCCTATGTTTATCATGTCTTCAGCTTCTCTATACACCGATTCCATCTCAATTATAAGCCTTTGATACTCTTGTATTTCGGCATCTACAAGCTGAGGCATTAATCTACTAATACTTTTTAAAATATCTATTGCCGGATATATGCGTTTGTTTGCTATATCTCTAGAAAGCACAAAATGGCCGTCTAGGAAACCTACCGCTGCATCAGCTACAGGATCACTGTGTAGGTCGTCTCCTTCTATTAAGACAGTGTAGATTCCGGTTATACTTCCTGTTTTGAAGTTTCCTGCAGATTCGATTATTTTCGGTAGTAGGTTAAAGACAGAGGGAGTATACCCCTTTGTAGTAGGAGGTTCTCCTGTAGTAAGACCAACTTCCCGTTGTGCCATCGCAAGTCTTGTTAAAGAGTCCATCATCAAAAGCACGTTTTGTCCTTTATTTGCAAAGTACCTTGCTATTGCATTTGCAGTAAATGCTGCTCTTATTTTTGTTAAAGGTGGTTGGTCTGATGTAGCAACAACAACGATAGATTTTTTTAATCCCTCTTCTCCTAGGCTATCCTCAATGAACTCTCTAACTTCCCTTCCCCTTTCGCCTATCAGGGCTATTACATTGATGTCTGCTGATGAGTACTTTGCTATCATTCCCATAAGGGTACTCTTTCCAACGCCGGCGCCTGCCATGATGCCTACCCTTTGCCCTATTCCAATAGTTAAGAGGGCATTTATTACCTGTATTCCTGTGTCAAAAGGAGTAGCTATCCTTTCTCTTTCCAAAGGGTTTACAGGTTGAAGGGTTATAGGAACCTTGTCTTTTGCTGTGTTGTTTGAGCCATCTATACAATTTCCAAAAGGGTCTATTACTTTTCCAAGTAAAGTTTCATCTACTCTTACTGTAGGAATATTTCCGTGGGCTATAACTTTGCTCCCTATCTTTATTCCTTTTGTATCATCAAAAGCCATAAGTAGGGTTTTGTTATCTTTGAATCCAACTACCTCAGCTTGAATATCCTCTATACTACAGGCATCACCGACAGAAACTTTAGGAAGAGTTGCTTCTATTAGAGGTCCAACGACAGTTTTAACTTTTCCTGTAATCTTATATTTAGGAAGTTTGTTTAATCTCTCTTTTAAGCTCATCTAGCACATTTTGGATTTTTTCTTTCATCTTTGATTCTATATCAAACTCTTCAAACTTTACTATCACATCTCCATTTTCTAGAGACTCATCAATCTCTACTGGTATTTTTAGTTCAGGTAAGACCTCTTTGGTAGCTGAATTCACTTTTATTTTGAGTGGGGGTAAGTCCTCAAAATCATTTATTATCTGGGATATCAAATCTTTAACCGGTGATAAGCAGTCTGAATTTAAGGTTAAGTATTGAAATATTTCTTTTAGAGAGCTTTCTATCGTTTCATATATAGCATTCTTATAAGCTCTATTTTCCTTTTGTAATTTATCTTCTATCTGTCTTAGTAAATTGTTAAAGTTGTGTTTCAGCTCTTGTGCTACTGTTTCTAACTGTTGGTTGTATTCTTCCTCTAATTGTTGTTTTAGCTGGTCTATTTCTTGCTGAATTTGATTTTTAGCGTCTTGATATCCTTTTTGATAACTTTCGTCTGCCTGTTGTTTTAGGTTTTTATCAAACTCATCTTTAAGAAATTTGATTTTTTCTTCGTAGAAAGACTTTAGTTTTTCTAATTCATCTTTACATGAGGAGTTATCACCTGATTGATTTTCATCAAAACTTTCTAAGTCAAGGATACTCATCATTCTTCTTTAAGCCACTGGCTTATTATTGTTGCTAAAATTTGAGGGTTTTCGTCAGCTATTTTTAGTATTTTAATGTAGGCTGGGTCTTTGTCTATATCTGCCTCAAGCTCTTTTTCTCTAGTTGAGGACATGCTGGCTAGTACTTCAGGGGATAGCTCTCCATATCCAGCACCAGCGGTTTCTTCTTTTTTCTTCTTAGACTTCATTAGTAAAGCTACGAGTATGATAAGTAAGGATAGTCCAAGTATTGCTGTTGCTGCCAGTAGAATAATATTTTTGGTTGATAGTAAACCTTGGGCTTTCTGGGCTTTTGAAGACTGTAGCTGTTGCATAGTTGTTTCAAACGGTACACTTACAACTTTAACAGTATCTCCTCTTTTAGGGTCGTATCCTATAGCACTTTTTACAAGCTCCTCGTACTGCTTTAATTCCTCAGGAGAACGTGGTTTAAACACAAGTTTTACATTTCCGTTTTTGTCTTTTACTTTTTCATATGTTCCGTCTATAAGAACACCTACACTTATCTTTTTTATCCTAAATATTGGTTGGGTTTTGTTTATCTCGCTTTTGGAAACGTCATAATTTCTTGTTCGGTCGTCTTTTTTCTTCTCTATTATGAATTTATTGTTCTGTAGATTGATTACAGGTGGTACGTTTACAGATGATCCAGGAGGACCTGCTTCTTCTTTTTTGGTGGTTCTAACTTCTTCTTTTACTCTCCTTTCACTTACTACTGCTACCTGATCGGGATTGTATATCTCGTCTTTCTGTTTGAGTTTTCCTGTTTCCACATCTACAGATGCTCTGACGATAACTCTTCCTGGGCCTACAGCTTTAGCCAGCATGGACTGGAGGCTTCTTTCAATCTGCTTTTCAAGCTTTCTCTTTAGTTCCACATTTTTACTTGCTGCAGCAAGTTCTTTATCTTCATCAAGAAGGTCAGTTAAAACCCTTCCTCTGTTATCTACTACGGTAACGTTTTCAGGTTTAAGTTTTGGCACAGCCCTTGAAACGAGAAAGACAATAGCTTTTACCTGTTCTTTTGTTAAGTCTTTTCCGGGAGCTAGTTTAACAAGGACTGAAGCTTTTGCCTCGTCTTCATCCCTTACAAAAATTGAATCTTTAGGAAGGGCTATATTTACCTTTGCATCTATTACTGGGTCTAGTTGCCTTATTGTTCGCTCTAACTCGCCTTCAAGTGCCCGCAGGTAATTTACGTTTTCTTGAAATTGTGTTATACCAAGTTTTGGTTCATTGAAAAGCTCAAATCCTACAGGTTTTGTTCCTGATGGTATTCCTTTTGCGGCAAGTTTTAGTCTTACGGCGTAGACTTTATCTTTAGGGACAAGGATAATAGTACCGTTTCCCTCTATCTTATAGGGTATATGTTCTTCTTGTAGAGCTGTTAAAACTTCCCCAGCTTCCTGCGGGTCAAGGTTTGTATAAAGAACAGCATAATCTTCTTTATTAAGGGCTTTTATAGCTACTAAAGATATAACTGAAACTAAAAAAAGACCAATAAAAACGGCTGCTAAGGTTTTAGCATTAACATATTTTTGAAGCTGTGGAGGAAGCTTTTCTTTTATACTATTTAAAGATATAGCCAATCGGTACCTCTACCTGTTAAACTTGCATTCTCATTATTTCCTGATAGCTTTCTAAAGCCTTGTTTCTTATCTCAGTAATTAGTCTTAATGATATATCGGCTTTCTCTATTTGGGCAAGTAGTTCTTCAAAGTTGTTTACGTCTCCTTTTATTATTTTCTCTTCAGCAATCTTCCCCTGTTGAAGTTGGGAGTTTACATCGGCTACAAACTCTTTTAGCG
>JALUFA010000033.1 GCA_027052485.1 Hydrogenothermaceae bacterium | reverse complement strand
CATCTATGGAGGGACGAACCATGAACCGTGTAGTTTTCTTTATCGTATCATCGTTATTAGCCCTGTTAATAGGGTGGGGAATCGGAAGTTATATCACCTTCAACAACACAATAGAACAGGTAGGTAAGATTCCAGGTTCCCCAATAGTGGTAAAGGTCGTTTATGACAAATCCGCCCATGCAGTAGTGCTTTCAGTACTAAACCCAGGAACCCTTCCACTAACAGTTACAAACGAGTCTTTTGTTTTTAAACCAGGAAAAGAAACCAAACAAAAGCAGTACTCTGTTGAAAACATTCCAGTGAAAATACCACTCCTTCCACTTGGAATTACTACTGTAACTATCAAACTCAAAAAGGGAACAGAAGCTCTTAAAAACGGAGATATAGTTCTAACTACTCTCCACTACGTACATCCACTTTCAAAGGATGTATATACTGTTAGCCACAAGTTTGAATACTCAAAAAAATAATTGGAGGGAGTCATGAACTGGGAAAAAATCGCATGGTGGATATTCTGGCTGACATTCGGATTTGTTCTAGCAATTCTGTTCTTCAGCCTAACAGTATCTATTCTTACAGCAACATCTGTTGAACTTGCATACTTACTAGGATTAGTTGTTTTCCTTATATATGGAAACAAGCTAATCTTTGGCTATGGAAGCATAGCATCAGTACTTGATGCGGTGATACAAGCTAAACAAGTAACAATCTTAGACAAAGAAAAGGTTAAAAAGAAACTTGAGGAAAAAGGAGTACTACCTTTAGAGAAGCTCGAAGAGCTTTCTTTTAGAGCATTAATCTTAATAGCTTTTAAAGACTTAGATTACTACAGATACGCTTATTACGGAGCATTTTTAGTAATTGTTATTCTAACTATCCTAACCAAGTTCCACCTTCTAGGTGAACTGGTTATAGGAAAATACGTGGAAGGTGTTTTCTGGGGCGGAGTAACAGCAACATTTTTTGTGTGGGGATTAGAAACTCTAGCAAAAATCTCCTTCGCAGAGTATATATCCCTAGGTATCAAAGAAGAAGAGGCAAGCCAGTCTTAACGGCTGCCTCCCTTTTTTATTTACTAGCGCATATATAGCTAACGCCTTCTTCAGTTTTAGCCCAATGTTTAGTTCCAGGAGCTATCTCTAAAACATCTCCAGGTTCAAGCTCAACCTCTCCACCTTCAAAGCCAATGATAACCTTACCCTTGTAAACCCATCTAATCTCACTATAACTGTGGGTATGCCAGTCGTACTCTGTACCTGCCGTATCAGTCCAGCTGTAAATGTTTCTAAACCCTTCCTTTTGTAGGATATCTTTTATCTGTTTTAAGTTTGTTATGCCGGTTTTTTTCACAATGATATTTTTATCTTTTACCATCCTGCTTGCCCTCAAACTTAAACCTATACTTACGTTATCGGCCTAATACTACTATAGATTAATTCTATTAGTTGCTCTATTGAAAAAGCTTATAATTAGTATTGGTAAAGTTTAAATTATGGAGGGTTAACATTTATGCCTAGCAGAAGAAATTTCCTAAAAAAAAGTCTCGCCCTTGCCGGATTTGCCCTTGCTGGTGGTAGTATTCTTAATAAAGAAACATTTGGATTTGAAAACCCAAAAGAAATATCTATTGAAAACTATCCTCCCCTTGTAAAGTATCCTGGCAAAAAACCCCTTATCCTTCACGTAGATAGACCTCCCGTCTTAGAAACTCCTAGAGAGTACTTTGACAGGGTTATAACCCCAAACGATGCATTTTTTGTAAGATGGCACTTAGCAGACATCCCAACTGAGGTAGACACAAGCAAATGGAGACTAAAAATTACAGGAAACGTTGAAAGGGAAATTGAACTTTCACTTGATGATTTAAAAACTAAGTTTGAGCCAGTTTCTTACTATGCTGTAATGCAGTGTTCGGGAAATGGACGTGCTTTTTACCAAAAGAAACAAACGGCATTTGGTACCCAGTGGACGTACGGTTCAATGGGTAATGCACTCTGGACGGGAGTTAGACTTGCAGATGTACTAAGATACGCAGGGGTAAAGAAGGACAGTATTGAGGTTGCATTTGATGGTCTAGATAAGGCACCTTACCCAAAAACTCCTGACGTTGTTAGAAGCTTGCATATTGATAAGTGTCTGTATGAAGATTTAATCCTTGCTTATGAGATGAATGGAGAACCTTTACCTCTCTTAAACGGCTTTCCTCTTAGATTGGTTGTTCCCGGTTGGTATGCAACCCACTGGATAAAATCTGTTACCACAATCACAGTACTAAACGAACCTCTTAAAAATTTCTGGATGGAGAAGGCTTACCACATTCCAGATAACGCCTGCCACTGTGTAGAACCAGGGGAAAAACCAAAGAGAAAGAGAGTAATCACCTTTATGGATACAAAATCTGTTATAGGAAAACCAAAAGACGGTACAGTTGTTAAACGTGGAGAAGTTGTAAAAATCGCTGGAGTGGCTTTTGACAGGGGATATGGAATAAAAACAGTTCTCCTATCGTTTGATAACGGAAAAACATGGAAACCGGCTGCGTTAGGACCAGAGCTGGGTAGATACTCATTTAGAGAGTGGTTCTACTACTATAAACCTATAAAAAGAGGTGAGGTAAAAGTACTCGTCAAAGCAATAAACAAAAACAACGAAGAACAGCCATACGAAACTGGATGGAACCCAGGTGGCTATATGTGGAATGGAATTGATAGCATCACACTAAAAGTAATGTAAGGAGGAGAAACAATGAGATATACATTAGCCTTAATAGCCTTGATATTTGGATTTTCTGCTTCTTTCGCGGAAGTAAAAAAGATACAGTTACCATACTTTAACTGGAAGCTAAAAGATGCTCCAGGAAAACAGGAGTTTGAGATGAACTGTTTAATGTGCCACTCACCGGGGTACGTTTTTGACCAGTCAGAGGGGAAAACAGGAAAAGGGATGTGGAGACATGTAGTTCATCAGATGATAAATGATTTTAAAGCCCCTATAAAAGAGAAAGATGCCGAAAAAATCATCAAGTATCTTGAGGAAAATTACTCAAACACAAAAGAAGGGTACAAAATTAACCGTTGAAATAACATTAAAATATTCTTATATTTACAGTAAGGTATAACTTTTAAATGGAGGGGCTAAAATGAAAAGAGCCTACATAAAAGAAGAAGAAGGTGTAGTAAAACTTATTGATGCTATCTCGGGAGAGGTGATAGCAACGTTTAAATCCGTATCTGAAGCTGTAGGATACGCAATACAAAATGATTATCAATTGCCACTACAAGCGTTTAACGGAGAGTTTGTAACAGACCCTGAAGGAAATTACATCTACCCGGGAGAAAAACACGACTTTGAATACGCAGATGGAACTCTTATAGAGGATGCAAAACTATGCCCTAAGTGTGGATGGGTTGCATTCTGGCAAGAATTGTGTGACGAGGATAAAAATCCAAGAGAGTGTTATGTATGTCCTAGATGTGGATATATAGTTGAGTGTACTCCACCACCAGAAGATATACCACCAGGGGATTAATTTTGGTATAATATTCCCCTCTTTTTTCTTTTTTATTACAAAATAAAACTTTAAACCTTTAAGGAGGTTTTTTATTATGGGCGCTGATAATAGCCCGAGGAAAAACTTTTTTACTTTTGAAAAAATAACTTTGGAGGATAGAAAATGGAAAAAACCCTCGGATTGCATATCCTAGCGGACCTTTACGGCGTAGACGCTGACAAAATCGACCACGTTGAAGATGTAAAAGAGCTCTTAGAAGGAGCTGTTAAGTACGCTAATCTATCAAAACTATCATCCCACTTCCATCAGTTTTACCCCCACGGAGCAACAGGAGTAATTCTCTTAGAAGAATCTCACATCTCAATCCATACCTGGCCTGAGCACGGATACGCAGCCATAGACGTTTACACTTGTGGTGGAAAGGAAAAAACCTTTAAAGCTATGGAGTACATACTAAAAGTTCTCAAACCAAAAAGAGTAGACGAGAAAGTAGCTGAGAGAGGTGTAGTACCTGTAGACACAGCTCAGGTTAATATTGAAAAAATTGAGATGGAGCCCGTTTCAAAGTAGTACTACCTTACTAAAATTTTATATCTGCTTTTATATAGGTTTATGACGAAGCCTATTGTTATTGTGCTGTTTTGGTTTACTTTTATAGGTAGTACTATAACTTTAATGGAGGGCTAGGTATGGCTGACAAAAAAATTTCTGAAGTCTTAAAAGATTTAACACCTGCCGTTGTTGCAACAGACGAAAATGGCAAACCTTATACCACGTTTGTAACATGGTTAATTGCAAAAGATGACAATACATTAAGGTTTGCAGCAAATAAGGACTCAAGAACCATTAATAATATTAAAAACAATCCAAACGTAGCTATTGAGGTGTTTGATAAAGATACAGCTCTTTCTATTCAAGGAAAGGCAAAGATTATAAAAGATGAGATTGAAGATATTCCATTCCCTGTTTCGGTTGTAGAGGTTAACGTTGAAAACGTTACCGACAATCTATTCCCAGGTGGAACTGTAGAAGGTCAAATTCCTTTTAAGCATACCGGAGATATTCAAAAGGCAGAAGAGCTAGACAAAAAAATATTAGAGGAACTAAAAGCGTAATTTATGGCTAAAGTTGCTGTTATAGGGGCTGGCTTAGCCGGTAGTGAGGCCGCATATAAGATAGCCGAAGCTGGCTATAAAGTAGACCTTTATGAGATGCGGCCTAAAAAAATGACACCAGCCCACAAAACCCCATATTTTGCAGAAGTCGTATGTTCTAACTCCTTAGGTTCATTTGAGATAGGTACAGGGGCGGGTCTCTTAAAAGAAGAGATGCGTCTCCTAGATTCTCTTATTCTAAAAGTAGCTGATAAACACAAAGTCCCTGCAGGTGGAGCTCTAGCTGTAGATAGAGAAAAGTTTTCAAAAGAGATAACCGAGATTTTAGAAAACCACCCGAACATCAACGTAATAAGAGAAGAGATAAAGAAAATCCCAACAAACTACGATTACGTTGTTATAGCAACAGGACCTCTAACATCAGAGGACTTATCAAAAGAAATCCAGAAACTTACAGGTGAGGAGTACCTTTACTTTTACGATGCAATAGCCCCAACTGTTGATGCTGAAACAGTAGATTACTCTAAAGGCTTTTGGGGGGATAGGTACGGAAAAGGTTCTGGGGATTACTTTAACTGTGTTCTTACTAAAGAAGAGTATGAAAAGTTTTATGAGGAACTTTTAAAAGGAGAGCAAGTCCCATTAAAAGATTTTGAAAGGGCAGTTTACTTTGAAGGATGTCTCCCTATAGAAGAAATAGCTAGAAGGGGAAAAGAAACCCTCCTTTATGGACCTATGAAACCTGTTGGCCTTGTAGACCCAAGAACTGGCAAACAGCCTTACGCAGTAGTTCAGCTAAGGAAGGAAAACAAAGAAGGAACATTGCTATCCCTTGTTGGTTTTCAGACAAAACTCAAATATCCAGAGCAAAAGAGAATATTTAGACTTATCCCAGCTTTAAAGGATGCTACTTTTGTAAGACTTGGTTCAATCCATAGAAATACCTTTATCCAATCTCAAAAAGTTTTAAAGCCAACTTTAGAGTTGAAAAAAAATCCTAACATCCTATTTGCAGGACAGATAACAGGGGTAGAAGGATACGTAGCCTCTGCAGCAACAGGTATTCTAGCTGGAATAAATGTAGTTAGAAAACTTCAAGGTAAAGAACCTCTAGTACCACCAAAAG
>JALUFA010000032.1 GCA_027052485.1 Hydrogenothermaceae bacterium | reverse complement strand
ATACTGGGTTTTACCGTTGACTTTTTTAGGTATGTCGTGCTTTTTGAAGGGTATATAACTTAGTCTATTTTCTAGATACTGTTGTATCTGGGTGCAGTCTTCATAGCTTGGTATAGATACAAGCGTCTTTAACTCTTTTATAACCTTCTCTACAATTTTTTCCATCTTAAAAGTCAATACAAAGTAAGTTTGCAGAGGTTACTAATAAAATATTACCATCTCCAACGTGGTTTACATCAACCTTTATGTGGTCTAATGCGTAAAATCTGCTTCCTTTACACTTCTTTGCGGCTACCTTTTCAAAGTTTTTTTCAGCCATTTTAGTAGCACTTTCGTAAAAATCTGTATAGGTTATGTACTTTTTTAAAATGTAGAGTCTTCCAGCATACACCGAATAGTCTACGTATCCAACGCTTTTAATCTGCATCGCTGGAAATAGTTTTTCAATGTAAGGTATTATGTCTCCTTTCACAGCTCCTAAAAGTTTTGGCTTTTCTACAGCAAAAGAACTAAAAAACATTAACAGTGGTAAAAGAAAAACAGCTGACCTTTTCATTTTTTACTCCCCCGAAAGTTCTTTACTTCGTTTTGTTGCAGCTTCTACTGCGTTTATTAAACTGTCCTTTATTTTACCCTTTTCTAACTCATGTAGCCCGTGAATTGTAGTTCCTCCGGGTGATGTAACTTTGTCTCTCAGTACTGCTGGATGTTCTTTTGTCTCCTGTAGGAGCTTTGCCGTTCCTAATACTGTTTGGGTAGCGAGATCTAGCGCCTGTTGGTAGGATAACCCTTGTTTCACACCGGCCTGTGCCAGTCCATCAATAACCGTTAGTATGTAAGCTGGTCCACTTCCAGATAGGCCTGTGATGGCATCCATTAGATTTTCATCAACTACAACTGCTTTTCCAAAGCTACTTATAAGGTTGATAATTTCTCCTTTCTTTTCTTCAGGAAAGTTTTCATCAAAAGCTATCCCAGTGGCACTTTCCCCAACCATCGCCGGTGTATTTGGCATAATTCTAGCGACATTTATGTCGGTAAACTGTTTAATTTTGTTAATTTTTAATCCTGCTACAGAAGAGACTAAAATCTTTCCTCTTAACTCTTTTCCGATTTGTGATAGTACTTTTTCAACATCCTTTGGCTTTACAACAAGGAATACAATATCCGATAAACTAGCTAATCTTTTATTGTTATCTGTACCGGCAACGCCGTATTTATTAATAATAAAATCTAGTCTTTCTTGACTTGCATCTGAAACTATAATCTCGTCTGGAGAAACTCTGCTTAACAGTCCCTTTAGTATAGCCTCTCCCATATTGCCAACACCGATAATACCAATCTTAAACATACCTTCTCCTTTTGTTCTTGTGGTTTATCTTCTTTCCCTGAGATAGCTTTATTATATCTATAACCTTTGTTATGTTGTAATCTTGCAGGTAGTCTAGCATCTTCTGAAAAACTTGGAGGGTTGCTTCTGCATCAGCCATAGCCCTGTGTTTCCTTTTAACAGGTACCCCCATGTAAGCTGCAAGGCTTGACAGAGATTTACTTTCTATATCTGGATACAGCCTTCTTGCAAGACTGTCAGTACAGATGAAAGGATTTTTTAACTGTTTTTTCAGAAACTTTTTTCCTTTTTCGTTTAAAAACGATATATCAAACTTTACGTTGTGTCCCACTAATATACTGTCATCTATAAACTTAAAGAACTTACCTAATACTGTGTATATTTCAGGCTGGTCTATCACAAGGGCGTTTGTTATACCTGTAAGGTCTGTTATATGGGAAGGTAAAAATCCATACTCAGGTTTAACCAAACTGCTAAATTTATCTATTACAACCCCACCCTGATACTTTATCCCTGCAACTTCTATTATTGAGTTGTTTTCTGGTGTAAATCCTGTTGCTTCTATATCAATAATGGTGAAAATTGCTTCGTTTACAGTTAGGTTGTAGTAGTTCATCTTAAATTCCTTTAGTCTAGACCGTACTTTTTAACTATTACTTTAAAAAGCCATGGGTATACCAAGGCTGTAAGTATTGCCGTTAGTAGTATTACTGAGGCCTGCTCCTTTGTAATAATATTAGCTTCGTATCCAAGGGATGCAATCGCAACCATTAAAGTTAAAGGTATTGATAGAGAAAGGGAAAGTAGTATTATCTGTTTAAAACTCATATCTACAAGCATTAATGGTAAAAAAGCAACAGCTCTACTTAATAAAACTAAAACTGTAAGCTTAATGGCCTGTATGAATATATCAAGGCTAAAAAACTGAACTATATCAAACGTTAAGCCAACGTTTATAAAAAAAATCGGGATTAAAAATCCATAGCCAAAGGATGCCAGTTTTTCTGTTATCTTTTCCCTTTCTTTAAAGATGAGAGCAAACAGTAAACCACCAAAGAAGGCTCCTATTATAGGCTCTAAGCCAAGGAGGGTTGCAAGGGATACAAAGATAAACATATTTGCAAAGTTTGCCCTAACCGACGTTTCTGCAACGTCATCTGTTTTTAAAAATGTGTGAACCTGCTTTGGGTTCCACCATATATACAGCTTAAAAAGTTTTAAAAGTACGTAAGCTATAAGAAAAAAAAGGTAAATCTCTCCTAGATGTTTGAGGGTGTAAAACGATAAACCTTCTTTATAAACAACAAAGTATATGGTTATAGACATTAAACTTAAAAACTCACCAATGCTCCCGAGGATTAAAAGGGTTTGACCGAAGTTTGTATCTAAGAGTTTTGTGTCTTTTAAAACCGGATATAGTAACCCTATAGCAACGGTAAATATAACCAGTGAGTAAATGTAGCTTAGATGTAGCCAGTAGGCTATAAAAACTGAAACTACAGCAAGGATAAGGTAAGATAAGATATAGAGAAAAATCTCTCTTTTTGATAGTTTTTTTATCTTTTCAAAGTTTATCTCTAAACCTGCAAGATACATAAGTATGATAAATCCAAGCTCGGCTAAAAACTTTACAATCTCAGTTTTTTCTAAAAAACCTTGAAAGAAAAAGCCAATCACAAAACCAAATATGATTTCCATAACTGGGGAAGGTATATTTAACCGTTTACTAACTATTGGCATTAAAAATGCGCCAAATGAGACAACCATAAGGAGAATAGCTTCTTCTTTACTCATTTTCTTCCTCTACAGGAACTAAGAACGTGGATTTATCCGCCTTTTTAGCAATTAGATACTGGACGTGTGGTTCAAAGATTGAAATTTTCTGCTTTTTGTATGACATAACAACAAGACATTTTGGTATTTCCTTTAAAACTTTTAGGCTCTCTTTTACAGGATTTCCTTCAAGAAGAGAAAAGTTCATACTTGTTTTATATATACTTTCAAAATCCTTAACTATATTTTTGACGTTTTCTAGCTCTTCTTCCTCTTCGTCGGTTCTTAGCTCTTTTGGCATGGTGATATACAAGGTTTTTATTTTTGACTTTAGGATGCGTGCTATCTCTACTCCAATCTCTAGTGTGTATGGTGGATCGGGACTGTTTAGAATAACCACGATTTCTTCGTAAGGATAACTGTCCTTAAGAAGTAAAAATGGCACTTTAGCCTTTTCAAAAATCTTTTTTATCTGGAATTTTTCAAAAAAAGACAGATTTTTAGTAGGTATTCCTGAAAATGCAGTGTTCTCAGGAACTTTTACAACAGCATCTACTAAAGATTTAATACTTTCTCTTATCTCGACAGGCTTGTCAAAAATACTTTCTAAAAAATTTTTTTGTTCCTGCGTTAGAGTGCTTTCTTCATACAGAAGGACCTCAACCTTGGCTACCTTTAAAAACTGAACGAAATAGGCTAGCTCTTTTACTAGCTGGGAAAATTTTTTGTTGTAAAGACACAAAACTGTATTACCAAACTGTAGGGGAAATTGGGGAATACCCTTTGTAAAAATATTAGCTAGGTTTTCTAAAACCTTTGGTTCTCCTACGAGAACGACGCTGTCTCCTATTTTTAGTCTTTCATTTCCGTTTGGGAGTATTAGTTTATTATCTCTATAGATAGCCGCGACACGCCATTTGTTTGATTTTATGTACTTTAGTTTCCTGTCTACCAGATGGGAACGGGCGAGTATCTTTACCTCAATTATCTCACCTTTACCAAGTCCTATATTTGTAGCAATTTTGTAGTTTTTTTCTATTAAAGATAGGGTTGTACCAACTACAATGTGGGGAGGTTTTATTAGATTTATATTTTCGCAGTTTTTGAACTTATCCTCTTTTGTCTCATCGTATAGATAAATTGTTATTGGAACATCTTTTATCTCAAATATTTCTCTTGCTATCCTACAGGCTTCAAACGAAACGTCCGCATCTTTTACAGTGATTACTATATGTTTGATATTCTCAAGATTTAGCCTTTTCCATAGGAGAATACTTGACGCATCTCCCTGCAAGATGTCAACGTTAGGAAGAGTTTTTACACTGTTTAACCTGTCTTCGTTTATGTCTATTGCAATAACGTGCCATTTTTGGGAAAGGGCTTCTACGAGTTTTCTTCCAAATGTACCTATTCCAAAGACAATAACTGTATTTTTTTCTGTTTCCAAATTTTTACCTGATAGGAGATAGGTTTTTATAAGATACTACAAAAATTAGCTTTTATGTTTTATTATAGTCGTTGAGTTTGTGTAAGGAGGTTATCATTGATTTGGTTTACTGAGTATCAGACGGAAAACGTAGGTTTAACAATTAAAGCAACCCAAGTAAAAACTATCAAATCTAAATATCAGGAAATTGTTGTTCTAGATACTCCAGAGTTTGGGAAAGTCCTCGTTTTAGATGGGGCAATACAAACTACAGAAAGAGATGAGTTTATGTATCATGAGATGCTGGTTCACCCTGCGCTCCTAAAACATCCTGAGCCTAAGAGGGTTCTTGTTATTGGAGGAGGAGATGGTGGAAGTGTTAGAGAAGCATTAAAACATCCTTCTGTTGAAGAGGTTCACCTTTGTGAGATAGATGAAGAGGTTATATTTGTTGCAGAAAAGTACTTTCCAACAATATCTAACAAACTCAGAGATCCAAAAACAAAAATTTTCATTGAAGACGGAAGCCAGTTTTTAGAGGAAAAAAAGGACTTTTATGACGTTATAATTTTGGACTCTTCAGACCCGGTTGGACCTGCAGAAATCCTCTTTAAAGAAGAGTTTTACAAAAAGGTAAAAGGCTCTCTAAGGGAAAATGGGATAATGGTAGCCCAAACCGAGTCTCCTTTCCTACAAAAGGATTACTTTGAAAAAGCTGTTAAAGAGATAAAAAAAGTGTTTAAAAATGTTGGTGTATACACAGGTTTTGTCCCTACCTACCCAGCTGGAATGTGGAGTTATACCCTAGCCTCAGATAATATAAACGTTCTTGAACCTTTAAATGCAGAAAGATTTTCTTCCTTAAAAGACTTAAAGTACTTAACAAAAGATATTTACGAAAACCTCTTTAGTCTAACTCCTCAGTTTGTAAGAGAGATGACTTAGGAAACGTTATTTTTGCTATAAATTTACTTTCCTTAAAGTCTAACTTTAAATCACAATCAAGCTCTTTGCAGATACTCTCAACGATAGAAAGCCCAAGGCCTAGCCCTCGCTGGGTCTCCTTGTAGTACCTCTTTGTTAGGTTTATAATATCTTTTATAGGTTTTGTAGGGTTTTTAATGATTAGCTGATTTTCCTTTAGTATCACCTCAACGTACCCATTATCTAAGTTGTGTTTAAACGCATTACTAAGTAAATTTAGTATTACTC
>JALUFA010000031.1:2883-5772 GCA_027052485.1 Hydrogenothermaceae bacterium | reverse complement strand
AAAAAGTTATTATAGGTCCTCCTGCAAAGGTAGCCATAGACGAAAATGGCAAATACACAAAGGCAGCTCTAGCCTTTGCTGCAAAAAATAATATTCCTATAGAAAATTTAACAGTTATAGAAAACGAAAAAGGCCGTTACATTGGTGCTGAAATCGTAGAGGAAGGAAAAAAGCTCGAAGATACAATAAAAGAAGAAATCCCAAAACTCATCTTAAGTATCCCATTTCCTAAAACTATGAGGTGGGACAACTCAGGTATCAGATTTTCAAGGCCTATAAGATGGTTGGTTTCTTTACTCGATGAAAACGTAGTTGATATAAAAGTTGGCAACGTAAAAGCTGACAGATACACCCACTTACATAGATTTATGACCTCCCCAGTAGGCAGAGGAGAAAAAAAAGATATACCCCACCCAGAAAAATACGAAGAAATATTAAAAATGGGATTTATCATTCCTAACTATGATGACAGAAAAGTTGCCATAGAAACACAGGCAGAAGGTTTCGCAAATCAGCTTGACGCAAAACCTATCTTAGACGAAGAACTCCTAGATGAGATAACAAACCTCACAGAATTTCCAGTTGGAATTCTTGGAGATTTTTCGCCTGAATATCTTATACTCCCAAAAGAAGTAATAATAACCGTCTGTAAAGTTCACCAGAGGTACTTTAACTTTGAGAAAGATGGAAAACTCATTCCTAAGTTTTTAGCCTTTTCAAATACAGCCGTAAAAGACAGAGAAAAAGTAAAACAAGGTTATGAAAAGGTACTTCGCGCAAGGCTAGAGGATGCCTTATTCTTCTATAAAGAAGACCTAAAGCACAACCTAGATGAATTTTATCCAAAACTTGAAGGGGTGCAGTTTCACCACAAACTAGGGTCAATGCTAGAAAAAACAAAAAGAAACGAAGGCATAGCAAAAATTATAGCTAAACAGCTAGACTATCAGAACACATCTGACCTAGAGAGGGCAAATAAACTCTCAAAATGCGACCTTCTGACCGAGATGGTTAAAGAGTTTGACGAGCTGCAAGGGATAATGGGGATGCACTACGCATTAAAACAGGGAGAAAAAGAAGAGGTTGCAAAGGCAATCTATGAGCACTATCTCCCAAAAACAGCCGACGATAAGGTACCATCTACACAAATAGGAAAAATACTTTCTCTAGCAGATAAACTAGACACTGTAATATCCTTTCTATCCATCGGTGAAAAGCCAAAGGGAGCTTCAGACCCTTACGGAATCAGAAGGGCAACTATCGGTATTATCAAAAATTTGATAGAAAATCAGATAGATTTAGATATAGGTAAGCTCTTAAAAGAGATAGCAAAAGAGGCAAGAAAGAGCAAAATCTTAAAGTTTGCAGAGCTAAACAAAAACTGGGAACCAGTATTTAATGAAGAAATCATTCTTGAAATTTTAGAGTTTATAAAGGGAAGATTAGCAGCATATCTAAAAGAAAAAGGAATAGATACAGACGTTGTTAATGCTGTACTAGATACAAATGAGCTCAACCCATACCGAATCTACCTAAAAGCAAAAGCTATCCAAGATATGAAACAAAACCCTGAGTTTAACAGTATTATGACTGTTTTTAAAAGAGTTGGTCGTATCATCCCAAAAGGGTTCAAACCAGAGTTTGACGAAAAAAATCTTACTGAAAGTGCAGAAAAAGAGCTGTATAACGCTTATTTATCTGTTAAAGAAGAATACGAGAGAGAAATCTCTCAAAAACAGTACGACCAAGCACTGGCAACCCTTATAAAACTAAAACCAAAAATAGATAACTTTTTTGATAACGTTATGGTTATGGTTGATGACGAAAGGATAAAAAAGAATAGGTTATCCCTATTAAAGCTAATAGATAATTTATTTAAAAAAATCGCAAATTTTGAGAAAATAACAACTGTATAATTTGCAGGAGGATATATATATGGCCGACAAAAAATTAACAGTCTGGCTTAATGAAGTAGGAATGGAAGATATAGAACTGGTAGGTGGTAAGAATGCTTCACTTGGAGAAATGATAAAAGGTCTATCTCCTATGGGTATTAAAATCCCTATGGGATTTGTTGTTACATCAGAGGCTTACCATTACTTCATTGATTACAACAACCTAAAAGAAAAAATCAGAAAGGCATTAGAAGGACTAGACCCTAACGACGTGGAAGATCTGGCAAGAAGAGGTCTTGAAATCAGGGAAATGATAAAAGGTGGGGAGTTTCCAGAAGACCTTCGTAAACAGATATTAGACTACTACAAAGAACTTAGTGATATGTACGGTCAGCACAGGGTAGATGTTGCCGTACGCTCGTCATCTACAGCTGAAGACCTACCAGACGCCTCATTTGCCGGCCAGCAAGAAACATATCTAAACATTAAAGGAGATGAGTCTTTACTTATAGCTATCAAAAACTGTTTTGCATCTCTATTTACAGACAGAGCTATCTCATATAGAGAAGCATTAGGATTTGACCACTTTTCCATCGGACTTGCCGTTGGAGTACAAAAAATGGTTCGTTCTGACCTGGCATCGGCAGGGGTAGGATTTTCTCTAGATACAGAAAGTGGTTTTAAAGATGTTGTTCTCATCAACGGTGCCTACGGACTTGGTGAGATGGTGGTTCAAGGTGCAGTAACTCCCGATGAATGGCTAGTTTTTAAACCAACCTTTAAAGAAGGATATGAAGCAATCATTGAGAAAAAACTTGGCAGAAAAACCCATAAAATGGTTTACGGAACTTCAGATGAAGAAAGGGTAAAAATCGTTCCTGTACCTGAAGAAAAGCAAAAACAGTTCTGTTTAACAGATGAAGAGGTTTTAAAGCTAGCCGACTGGATAATGAAGATAGAAGAGTACTACTCAAACAAGTACGGAAAATGGACT
>JALUFA010000031.1:0-2873 GCA_027052485.1 Hydrogenothermaceae bacterium | reverse complement strand
TGCAGGCTAGACCAGAGACAATCCACTCACAAAAAGACCACTCAAAAATCACCGTTTATAAAATTACTGAACCATACGAAGAAAGACAGAAAAGAGTTCTCGTTAAAGGTATTGCAGTTGGTGATAAAGTTGCAACAGGTAGAGTAAAGCTTATGTACTCCCTTGAAGATGCAAAAGATTTTAAAGAGGGAGACGTACTGGTTACCGACATGACGGACCCGGACTGGGAACCTATAATGAAAAAAGCAGCTGCTATTGTTACAAATAGAGGAGGAAGAACCTGCCACGCTGCAATAGTTGCAAGGGAGCTTGGAGTGCCTGCCGTTGTTGGTACAGGAAACGCAACAGAAATCCTTGAAAACGACCAAGAAGTTACAGTTTCATGTGCTGAAGGAGACGTAGGATACGTTTACGATGGAAAGATTAACTTTGAAGTTGAAGAGGTAGATATCAACAGCCTACCAAAAACAAAAACTCCTATTATGATGAACGTAGCATCCCCAGAGGGAGCCTTTGACTTTTCGTTCCTACCAAATGCAGGTGTTGGTCTTGCAAGGGAAGAGTTTATCATCAACAACTACATAGGTATTCACCCACTAGCCCTTTTAAAGTTTGATGAGATAAAAGAGAAAGACCCTGAACTGGCTGAAATCATTGAAGATAAAACATTTGGTTATGACAACAAAGAAGAGTACTACGTTAAAAAACTTTCGTATGGAATAGCAAAAATTGCAGCAGCATTCTATCCAAAACCTGTTATTGTTAGATTCTCGGACTTTAAGTCAAACGAGTATGCAAACCTGATTGGCGGAAAGTACTTTGAACCTGTTGAAGAAAACCCAATGATAGGATGGAGAGGTGCATCCAGATACTACTCTGAAAAGTTCAAACCTGCCTTTGGCTTAGAGTGTAAGGCAATCCTAAGAGTAAGAAACAAAATGGGGCTTAAAAACGTAAAAGTTATGGTTCCATTCTGTAGAACCCCTGAGGAAGGAGAAAAAGTCCTCAAAGTAATGGAAGAGTATGGTCTAAAGAAAGGAGAAAATGGCCTTGAGGTTTATGTTATGTGCGAACTTCCATCAAACGTTGTCCTTGCAGACCAGTTCTCAAAATACTTTGATGGATTTTCCATCGGTTCAAACGACCTTACCCAGCTAACGTTAGGTCTAGATAGAGACTCTTCTCTGGTCGCCCACCTTTACGATGAGAGAAACGAAGCAGTTAAAAGAATGATTTCACAGGTTATAAAAACAGCAAAACAGCACGGAAGAAAGATAGGTATATGTGGACAGGGACCTTCCGATTATCCAGATTTCGCACAGTTCCTCGTAGAGCAGGGAATAGACACAATATCTATTAACCCAGACGCAGTCTTAAAGACAACAAAAGCAATTTACGAAATAGAGAAAAAACTGGGGCTACATAAAGAAGACGAAAACAAGTCCGAAAATTAACATATAGATTATGGGGCTTTGAGCCCCTCTTTTATCTAATAGGGGGAATTATATTGTGTTATCACTTAACCTTTTTGGGAAAAATCTATCGTTAGGTATTCAGATAGGGGAAGACTTTATAAAGGGAGCCTTTTTAAAAAAAACAGGAATTAACAGCTACGCAATTCCATCCCCTCCATTTTACAGGGATAATCTCAAAGACGAAGATAGCAAAGTAAATGCCATCCGAGAAGAGATAACCCGTAGAGACTTAAAACCTTCTGTATCGGTACTGGGGTTAAGCCCTGACAAGATATTCTTTAAAAGTTTAAAAATTCCAAAGGTTGAAAAAAGCGAGCTTATTGACGCTATTGAGTGGAATATCCGAGAAGATGTAGCAACCCTTCAGTCAGACACGATTTACGATTTTGCAATTTTAGGAATAGATGAAAATAAGATTATGGACGTACTGGTTGTAATAGCACGTACTCAAGATGTAAATCATCTTATAGAAATATGTAAAAGAGCTGGTCTAGAGATAGACATAGTAGATGCTGAGCCTGTAGCACTTATAAATCTTGCTATGGTTTACAACAAAGTTTTACAAACGGAAGAAGAAAACATATGCGTAATACATCTTGACAAGGAAGAATCATACATGACCTTTTACCATAAAGGTATATCAGTTCAACCTTTACAGTTTAAAAGCAGGATATATGAAACCCTTTCTCCAGATGAAAAGGAGCAAGCTATTGAAAATCTGATTAATGAGATTAATTACTTCTTTCTAACGATACATCAGCCTAAGGTTATATATATGTCGGGAGATTCTTTTAAATTTCCCGAGATTAGAGCATACATGCAGCTAAAGTTTGGTAGTAGATCAAGACTTGAAGATTTAGACCCTATAAAAGCTTTAGGAATTAAGTATGAAGGAAAAGACCAACTAGGGTTATACAACGTTCCAATAGCCCTTGCACTAAGAGGATTGAAAGATGATTAAAATTAATCTTAATCCAGAAAAGAAGACAAAAAAGAAAAAAAAGGTAGCTTTTAAGATACCGGCATGGTTATTGGTAGTCCTAATACTGCTTCCTATCGCTGGAGAGATTGGATACAGCTTTTACATAAAAAAAGATATTCAAAATCTAAATGAGAAAAAACAAAAACTGCAAACTCAGATAAATAGGTTAAAACTGATAAAACGTAAAATCCTCTATGCAAGAAATCAGGTTAACAAATTAAAAAATCTAAAAAATGAGCTGATTATAAAAGAGCAAATAATAGCAAAACTAGATAGAGTAAAAAAACTACCTGTTAAGAAACTACAAATAATAAAAGATGCTTTAGAAAACTACTTTTATGGACTTTACTTAAATGATTCTACAAGAGATACATCAACAGACCACTTCCTTTACAGGAAAACAGATAATACAGTTA
>JALUFA010000030.1:1177-5794 GCA_027052485.1 Hydrogenothermaceae bacterium | reverse complement strand
GTGTGGAGCAGGCTCTAAAACTTGGCGATGGCTTAGTAATAGTAAACAATCTTACTGAGGGGAAAGATTTAATCTTTAGTGAAAAATTCGCATGCCCCGAGCATGGATTTTCAATAGCGGAGATTTCACCTAGACTTTTTTCGTTTAATAGTCCCTACGGAGCCTGTCCTGAGTGTAAAGGTCTTGGAGTTATTCACAAGATAGACCTAGACAGGCTTATAGACAAAAACAGAGCTATTATAGAAAGTTTTAGGATAAGCGACAGCATTTACTTCAAATATATAAAAGGAATGATATATGACATCATCTATTACCATGGCATCAACAAGTTTACCAAGTTTAAAGACCTTCCAGAAGAAGTTCAAAACGAGCTTTTAGTGGAGATAGTACCTCATCTTGAAAGAAAGTACCTAGAAATAGAAAATGAAAAACAGAAAGCTGAACTTGAAAAGTACATAAAGGAGGTTGTCTGTCCCGTTTGTAAAGGTTCTAGACTCAAAAGAGAGGCTTTATACGTTCTGATAAACGGCAAAAATATCTGGGATATAACAAAACTAAACATAAAGCAAGCTTACGACTTTTTTGTTGAGTATGAAAAACAGCCCAAATCAGAAAAGGAGAAACTTATAGCCGAGAAAATAGTAAAAGAGATAAAGGAAAGGCTAAAGTTTTTATTAGACGTAGGCTTAGATTACCTGACTTTAGATAGAACGGCTACCACACTCTCAGGAGGAGAAGCCCAGAGGATACGTCTTGCCACACAGATAGGCTCTAAACTTAGCGGTGTTCTTTACGTTCTGGACGAGCCATCTATAGGTCTTCACCCAAGGGATACAGAGAAACTGATAAACACGTTGAAAAACTTAAGAGATTTAGATAACACAGTAATTGTTGTAGAACATGACCCAGAGACGATAGAAGAGGCAGACTATATCATTGATATTGGTCCTGGAAGTGGAGTTTACGGCGGCCAGATTACAGCAATGGGAACTCCCGATGAGATAAAACGAAATCCAAATTCTCTGACTGGGAAATACCTAAGCGGAGAACTTACTATACCTCTGCCCGAAAAGAGGAGAAAGCCAGATCCAGAAAAGAAGATTGTTATAAAAGGGGCTAAAGAGCATAACCTTAAAAATATAAATTTAGAGATTCCATTGGGACTTTTTGTTACAATTACCGGTGTTTCAGGCAGCGGAAAGTCAACCCTTATATACGATATCCTCTGGCAGGCTGCAAAAGAAAAGTTTGGCTACAAAGTTGACTACATTGGTAAACACGAGGGCATAGAAGGCTGGGAGCATATAGACAAGGTCATAAACGTAGACCAATCACCAATAGGAAGAACTCCCCGTTCAAACCCAGCAACATACACAAAAGTTTTTGACAATATCAGAGCCCTTTTTGCAGCAACTCCTGAGGCAAAACTGCGCGGCTATACCCCAGGTAGATTTTCTTTCAACGTGAAGGGTGGAAGATGCGAAGCGTGCAAGGGAGATGGAGTCATAAAAGTTGAGATGCACTTTTTACCTGATGTTTACGTGACCTGTGATGTTTGCGGTGGCAAAAGGTACAACAAAGAGACCCTTGCCATTGAGTATAAGGGAAAAAACATTGCAGATGTCCTTGATATGACGGTTGCGGAAGCTTTAGAGTTTTTTCAAAATGTACCATCTATAAGGAATAAACTAAAAGTCCTGTACGATGTTGGCCTTGATTATATCAAGCTAGGGCAACCTGCAACCACTTTATCAGGAGGAGAAGCCCAAAGGATAAAACTTTCAAGGGAACTTTCAAAAAGAGATACTGGTAGAACCCTTTACCTGCTTGATGAGCCAACTACTGGACTCCACAGCCATGATGTTGACAAGCTGATAAAAGTTTTAAATAAACTTGTTGAGAAAGGAAATACAGTTGTCGTTATAGAGCACAACCTAGATGTGATAAAAAATGCAGACTGGATTATTGACCTTGGCCCAGAAGGCGGAGATAGGGGAGGGCAGGTTGTAGCCACAGGCTCTCCAGAGGAGGTTGCAAAAAATCCTAACTCGTGGACTGGAAAATTTCTTAAAAAGTATTTGGAAAAATGAGAAAAGTTAGATTAAGTGAAAAACAGATACACTTTATAAAGAAGTTTGCTAAAGAGGTTTTTGGCGAGGACTGTAAAGTATATATTTTTGGAAGCAGAGCAGATTTATCCAAAAGAGGGGGAGACATAGATATACTGATTATTACGAATAATACACAAAATCTTTTCAGAAAAAAATTAAAATTTTTAGCCAAGCTTTCCAAAGCTATAGGAGAGCAAAAAATAGATGTGATTATCACAGATAAACCTCGAAATTCAATAGAACAGATTGCACTACAAACTGGAGTAGAGATTTGAAAAGAGAAATTGCAAATGAAAAGTTTAACTTCTTTTTAAATGAGGTTGAAAAGCATTTTTTAATACTTAATCAGGACTTAGAAGAGCTAAAGACTTTTTATCCATTAACAGAAGAGAAAATAAAGAGTTTAGTTGATAACCCTGACTATTTAAAGGTTTTAGACCAGATAGCTTACCGCTACATAAAATTACAGGATACTCTTGGAAAGCTGTTAAGGTACTTCTTATTAAAGGAAGGGGAAGTTGTAGAACACTTAAGTATGTTGGATATAATCCATAGAATTCAAAAGCTGGGGATTTTTATAGATGATGAGCTATGGTTTGAGATGAGAAACTTACGAAATAGTATTACCCATGAATATCCCAATATGTACTTGGAAGTAGCAGAAGCGATAAATAGTTTATATTCCTTTATAGAGGATATTAAAGAAATTATCCAAAGTATAAAAGAACGAGCCTAGACACCTTAACTACATCCTTTCTTTTTCATCTTAAAAACCCTAAACCTGTGTCTACACATAGCAAGCCCTAAGAAAATCATATAAATGATGGCTGAGGCTTTAGATAAAACGGACGTTTGAATAACAAACAAAGGCAGATAAACAGAAACGACAACTGGAATAAAAAGAGCGAAACACTTCCAGAAACAGCCAAGTCTATCTGGGAGAGCTAAAAACGGAAGGTAAGAAAAAATTCCTACCGATATTATATGCATGTAGTTTCCCCAGTAGTTGTACTTGTAAAAGACAAAATGGGCTATGTAGGCAAACCCCAAGGAGATAAGCCAGTATAAAATAAACTTGAGCATTGCAAAATTTATCCTAATATAATTTGTGTTTTAAGATTATAGCGAGGCGTTTACTTTATGAGCAATATAATCGTTCTTCTATCGGGAGGCATGGATAGTGCCACACTGCTATGGCTCGCAAAGAAAGAGTTTAAGGATGTTTATGCTATATCCTTTGATTACGGACAGAAACACAGAATAGAGCTAGAGTTTGCAAAAAAGTTGGCTCAGGAAGCCAATGTGAAAAAACATTTTATCGTTGAGGTTCCTCACCTGAAAGGTATAGAGGGAAGCGCTCTAACAGATGAGAACGTTGAAGTACCTTCTGAAGATTATCCAAACCAACCGCCAATTACCACAGTACCAATGAGAAATCTTAACTTTCTAGCTATAGCCGCATCCTTTGCCGACGTGTATGAGATAGAAAATATCGGAATAGGAATACACTCTGTAGATTCTCCGTATCCTGACTGTAGAGCCGAGTTTGCATCTGCGGCAGAAGCAGCTATCAATGCATCATCTGTAATGGTTGCAAAGAAGAAAAACAGAATAAGGGTTTACACACCGTTTTTAGGAATGACAAAAACTGATGTATTAAAACTTGGGTTAGAGCTTGGTGTGCCTTACGAAAAAACTTACTCGTGCTATAAAGGTACACAGCCTCCCTGTGGTGAGTGCGCCACCTGTAGACAAAGGCAGGAGGCTTTTGAGTCTTTAGGACTTCAAGACCCAGCTTTAAAAGTGTAACTTTATAAAAGAATACTGCTGGAGGACAAAAAGAACTTGGCTAAAAAGATTGTAATAGTTGAATCTCCAAAGAAGGCTAAGGAAATACAAAAGTTTCTTGGAAAGGATTACGCCGTAAAAGCAACAATTGGGCACTTTAAAGACCTTCCAGAAAAAGAGCTTGGAGTTGATACCCAGACCTTTGAGCCTTCTTTTGTTATAAAGTCCAAAAACCACAAAAAGATACTTTCGGAGATAAAAAAACTGGCTAAGGACAAAGAAGTTTACATAGCAACAGACCCAGATAGAGAAGGATACGCCATAGGCTTTTTTATGTATCAGGAACTAAAAGGAAAAGCCAAAGACATAAAAAGAGCCGAGTTTCATGAGATAACAGAAAAACATATAAAAGATGTGATAAAAAAAGCCCCTAAATTTGAAGAAACAAACTTTGGCCTCTTTAACGCCTTTTTAGGAAGAAGAGTAGGAGACAGAATAGTAGGTTATACCCTATCACCGATAGCCTCAAAAGAGATAGGCGGGCGTTTTTCAGTAGGACGGGTTCAGTCTCCAGCGGTAAGACTGATTGTGGAAAGAGAAGAAGAGATAAAAAACTTTAAACCAAAGCCTTACTACGTTTTATCTGTAATTTTAGATAAGAACAAAAATCAATTTCAGGCAATTTATGAAAACCCAAAGATAGAGAAAAAAGAAGAAG
>JALUFA010000030.1:0-1167 GCA_027052485.1 Hydrogenothermaceae bacterium | reverse complement strand
GATACGGCCTTAGTTGAAAGTGTAGAGAAAAAAGAAGTCAAACAAAAACCAAAGCCTCCGTTTACAACCTCAACCCTCCAGCAAACGGCCAGTTCAAAACTGAGATTTTCGCCAGAAAAAACGATGATGCTAGCCCAAGACCTTTTTGAAAATGGGCTCATTACCTACCACAGAACAGACAGTGTTAGAATTTCAAAAGAAGCGATAAAAAGTCTTAGAGATTTTATTAAAGAAACCTTTGGAAAAGAATACCTCCCTACAAGAGCTAGAACGTACAAATCTAAAAACACACAGGCAGATGCCCACGAAGCGATAAGAATTACCCACTTTGTTGATTTAGACACTCAAAAAAAACTCGTTAATGAAAAAGGACTGTCTGAAGACCATTTCAAACTATTAAAACTTATATACGAAAGAACAGTTGCATCACAAATGGCAGACGCTATCTTTGAAAGAACAACGGCTCTTTTTGATGTAAAAGGCCACAGGTTTAAAACAACTGGCTCTGTCTTGAAATTTGAAGGATACAAAAAAGTATACTCTGAAGACGAAGATGAAAAATCAAACAATCTTCCTCCTCTTGAAAAGGGAGAGAAGCTAAAGAAGATAGAAGAAATCTTAGAAGAGAAGTTTACAAAGCCACCTCCTAGATACTCTGAAGGAAGCCTTGTAAAGAAACTTGAAGAACTTGGAATAGGAAGACCATCAACCTATGCAACAATTATAAAAACAATAAAAGATAGAGGGTACGTTGTAAAAGAGGGAACAGCCCTTAAACCTACAGAATCAGCATACGAGCTTATTGGATATCTAAATGACAAGTACAACTGGGTTATTGACTACGACTTTACCAAACGGATGGAGGACTTTCTAGACTACGTAGAACAGAATAAAAAGAACTGGAAAGAGTTTGTTAAAGAGCTTTACGAGAAATCTACCTCTAGAGAAAAAGCCCCAGTTTCAAAAAAGATGCTGGACTACGCACTAGACCTTGCCAAAAAGCATAATAAAGATATATCAGATATCCTCAACGACCCAAAGGCATTAAAAGAGTTTATAGAAACCCATAGGGATAAAAAGCCTTCCCAAAAACAGATAGATTACGCAAAGGCTTTAGCCGAAAAAACAGGACTGGAACTACCGGAAGATGTTCTTGAAGATAAAGAC
>JALUFA010000029.1 GCA_027052485.1 Hydrogenothermaceae bacterium | reverse complement strand
TCGGGAAAGTGGGTCGTTGCCGGAGGTCTTATTTACCTCTATACCTTAATCTCACATCATTATCTATTTTCTCTATATCTACTAATTTTAGTCTTTTACATTGCTTTAAAAATTCACATTTTAATCCACTTACACTATCTATCCCTTCTCCTATTATCACATTTCCAATATAAACATTTATCTCATCGTATAAATTTTCCTTTAAAAAACTACCTATCGTTGTCCCTCCACCTTCCACTAGTACACTAACAACTTCTCTTTTATAGAGTTCATCTAAGATTTCTTTGATAGGCATCTTCTTATCTATTACTTTTTTTTGGATAATTTCAACATTTTTTTTGTTTTTTAAGATTTCTAAGGTTTGTTTGTTTTTTGGATTTTTCCTTGTGAAAACTATAGTTTTTGCATCAGAATTATAAATGTTGTAATTTGGAGGAACATCCAAGTTTTTATCTATGAGTACTCTTATCGGTTGTTTTTCAGTTTGAACGTGTCTAACTGTAAGCTGTGGGTTGTCTTTTAAAGCTGTGTTTTTACCCACTAAAACTGCCGATACTTCTTTTCTTAGCTGATGAACGGATTTTCGGCTTTCCTCACTGGTTATCCATTTAGAATCTCCTGTATATGTTGCTATTTTGCCATCTATGGATTGAGCCCATTTAAGTATCACATACGGTCTTTTCTCTGTTATATATGTAAAAAAGTCTGCATTTAACTCTTTAGCTTCTTCTTCCAATAATCCCATTTTGACTTCAATATCATGTTTTTTTAGTTTTTCTAAACCTTTTCCTGCAACTAATGGATTTGGGTCTAATGTAGCAACGACCACTTTTTTTATTCCGCTTTCAATAATTGCATCACTGCAGGGAGGCGTTCTACCATAGTGGCAGCATGGTTCTAGTGTAATATACATGGTTGCCCCTTTAATATCGTTTCCTTTTTCTAAAGCATCTTTTATTGCTTCCCTTTCTGCATGTGGAAAGCCGGCTTTTTTGTGTACTCCTTTGCCTAAAACCTTTCCATCTTTTACTATTACAGCCCCGACTGTTGGGTTTGGATGGGTAAATCCCTTTCTTGTTTTTGCTAGATTTATAGCTTCTTTCATAAACTTTATGTCTTCGTTCATTGTCAGCTCCATTAATATTGATTACCTTATAAAGTAAAATCTTACTTTAGAGGGTCTTTGTATGTATAACATAAATAAAGATCTAGCAGATATATTTTATAAAATGGCAGCCATTTATGATTTCAAAGGTGAGACGTTTAGAGCACGTGCTTATGAGAGAGCAGCCCATATAATAGAAGACTTGCCTGAAGATATTAGACATTATATAGAGGAAGGTAAACTTCAAAACATAAAAGGCATCGGTAGTGGAATAGCATCAAAGATAGAAGAGTATGTAAAAACTGGGAAAATTTCAAAGTATGAAGAACTAAAGAAGGAGATACCAGAGGACTTTATAGAGCTTATAGACTTTCCGGGGATTGGTGCAAAATCCTTAAAGAGAATTTCTGAAGAACTTGGAATAACGACAAAAGATGAACTGATAGAAGCTTTAAAAGATGGAAGAGTTGCAAAGCTGAAAGGTTTTGGAGAGAAAAAAGTTGAGAATATGTTAAAAGCGTTAAAGATGTATGAGATTGCTAACAAACGTATGCTACTGTGGCACGCTCTTGAACTTGCAAACCATATTGTAGACCAACTTAAACAGCTAAAGGAAGTAAATAAAATAGAAGTGGCAGGAAGTATAAGAAGAAGAAAAGCAACTATTGGCGATATTGATATTCTCGTTTCCGCGAAGGATGAAGATAGAAACAAGATAATGGACTATTTTGCAAATCTACCTGAAGTAAAAGAGGTTCTCGTAAAAGGGGATAAAAAAACAAGTGTTATCATAAAAACAAACTCTGGAAGGGAAAGACAGGTAGACCTTCGTATATTTAGGGATGACGAATGGGGTGCTGCACTACAGTACTTTACAGGCTCAAAGCAGCACAATGTAAAAGTTAGAAACCTAGCCAAGGAAAAAGGTTTAAAACTAAATGAGTACGGCGTTTTTAAAGTAGATACAAATGAAAAGATAGCAGGGAAGACGGAAGAAGAGGTTTACAACGCTATAGGCCTTCCTTATATTGTTCCAGAGCTAAGAGAGGATAGAGGGGAGGTTGAAGCTGCATTAGAAGGAAAACTTCCAAAACTCGTTGAACTTTCAGACATAAAAGGAGATATGCACGTCCATTCTAACTGGTCTGATGGTTTTAACAGTTTAGATGAGATAGCAAACTTTGTGAAAAATAAGTATAACTATGAATACATTGTAATCACAGACCACTCAAAATCCCAAAGGGTAGCTCATGGTCTTGATGAGGAAAGGCTTATAAAAGAAATTGAAGAGATTAGAAAGTTAAACCAGATGCTTGGGTTTGATTTTATCAAGATTGGGTCAGAAGTTGACATCCTTCTTGATGGTTCTCTAGATTTCTCTGATGATGTTCTGTCTAAACTAGACTTTGTAGTGGCATCAGTGCACTCACACTTTAACAGGGATAACACAGATAGGATACTCAAGGCTATGGAAAACCCTTACGTTAACGTGATAGGCCATCCAACAGGTAGGCTGATAGGTATAAGGGAAGGCTATCCTGTAGATTTAGAAGCGGTGATAAAAAAGGCAAAAGAAACAGGAACAGCCCTTGAGATAAACGCGCAACCTCTTAGAATGGACTTAGACGATATCTGGATCAGGAGAGCCGTTGATGAAGGCGTTATGCTTACAATTTCTACTGATAGCCATAACCTTGGAAGCTTTGAGTATATGAAACAAGGTGTATGGCTTGCTCGCAGAGGTTGGGCTACAAAAGAAAACATCTTAAATACTAGAAGTTGGGAAGATGTGAAAAAGTTTGTCAATGAAAAGAGAAAAAAACTTGGCGGTGTATTAGTTAACAGCTAAGCGTGCTATAATTTTGAAAAAATAGATCTAAACGGAGAAGGTAATAGCCATGGACGATAAACTTAAAACAAATCCATTTATGACAAACTTGAAGTATCTACAGGAATTTAAGGAAGAAACCGAGTTTGACAGGATTTTAAAACTTTTAACTGTACCTGGTAAGTGCGGCGTTTTCTTCTCAAGAAAGGACATACAAAAGCTTGGAAAGGTAGTTGGTGTTGAAGTTCCCGTTAGAGAGAGAAAAGAGATGTTTAAAGACCTGTTTATCTATGCAAAGCAAATGGATAAGATGATGGACTTTTTAGATGAGATTATTTCATTTATTGACTACAAAATTTCCCAGTACAAAGAAGTAGAGGATAATTTTCCTAAGAGCAGCACTATAACCCAGCAGTGGATAAACAAGGCTAACAAAACTAAAAAAGTGATTGAAACTATGAAACAAGAGTATGATGTACTGAAAGATATTTATAAGTAAGGAGGAAACGTGAAGGTTTTATACATACACGGATTTAACTCTGCAGGATACGGAGAGAAAATTAATCACCTTAAAGAGTTTTTCGGAGATGAAAATGTTATAGCTCCTACTCTTCCCTATGACCCTAAAAAAGCAATGAAACTTCTTGAATTTCTGGTTGATGCTATTAAGGAGAAAGATAAGCTTCTTCTTGTCGGGACATCTCTTGGTGGATTTTATGCTCTACACTTAGCTAATAAATTTAAGGTTCCTGCAATTTTAATAAATCCTTCAACAGACCCTTACACATCATTGAGAAGTCAGGTAGGTCCCCAGATTAACTACAAATCTAACGAAGAGTATGTGTTTACAGAAGAGCATCTTAACAGTTTAAAGGACTACTACGTTCCTGAGGAAAAACAAAAAGAGCTTTCTCAGCTTGTTAGCGTGTATCTTGATGAAGCAGATGAGCTTTTAGATAGCCACGAAACAAAAAGATACTTTGAACCAAAAGGTATTTACGTAAAGATGTTTCCAGGTGGAAACCACAGATTCACCCACATGCCTGAGCTCTTGCAGGATTTAAAGGATAGAGGACAGGTCTAGACTGTTCTCCGTGTTATAATTTTTACCTTAAGTTATAAGAGGAGGTTTTTTTATGTTTGGTGGAATAGGCATTCCTGAACTTCTACTCATATTTGGAATTTTACTACTACTCTTTGGAGCAAAAAAACTACCTGAAATAGGAAGAGGTTTAGGTGAAGGTATCAGAAGTTTTAAAACATCTTTAAGCGGAGATGAGGAAAAAAAAGAAGAGGAAACAGCTAAGCCTAAAGAGATAGAAGCTGAAGTAAAAAAAGAAACTGTAGAAGCTAAGGCTGAGGAAAAAGCTAAAGCGTAAATGGCTACCCCCCGTTTTTTAGGAAAAGTAGAGGATGATACCGCTATTCTCGAAGGAGAGGAAGCCAAACACGCTAATGTAAAAAGGATAAAAACTGGTGAAATAATAGAGATAAACGACCTTAAAGGTAATGTTTACCTTTGTAAAGTTAGAAGCGTATCAAAAAAGAAAATTGAAGCTGAGATATTAGAAAAATTACCTACTGATTCTTTTCAGCCAAAGGTTGAAATCACACTTTATCTAGCCATTCCAAACAGACCAGCAAAAGTTGATGAGCTTATAGAACCTTTATCACAACTAGGAGTATCTAAACTTGTTCCTGTCCTGATAAGCCGTACTGCTTTAAAGAAAAAAGATGTGGAAAAAAAACTGGAAAAGTGGAGAAAAATAGCTTTAAACTCTATAAAACAGTGCAAAAGGCTATATCCCCTTTCTGTAGAAGAACCTATTGGTCTTTTAGATATCACCCCTTCTGGAGACTTAAAAGTATTTTTTTACGAGCGAGAAAGAGAAAAAACGTTAAAAGATTTATGTAAAAAAAATTTAAATGTAAAATCTGCAGATGTTATTATCGGCAATGAGGGAGGTTTTACAAAAGAAGAGGCAACAGTTTTGGTTCAGAAGGGATTTGAACCGTACTCACTGGGGAATCTAATTTTAACAATGGAAACGGCGGTTATTGCTGGTATATCTCAGCTAAACTTAGCCCTTTCCTAATCAAACTCTCTTTTGGGTTGTCTCTCCATTAGCATCTTTACAGCCTGCACTACAGGTAAACCTTCATACAGAAGCTTGTAAACTGCCTCTGATATTGGAAGCTCAAGGTTATACTTTTGGGATATCTGTTTCAGAGCTTTTGCGGTCTTGTAGCCTTCAACTACCTGACCTACCTCTTTAAGAGCCTGCTTAACAGATAGGCCTTTTCCTAATAGATAACCAAACGTTCTGTTTCTGGATAGATTTCCTGTTGCAGTTAAGACCAAATCCCCCATTCCAGAAAGGCCGTACAGGGTTTCTTTTTTTCCTCCATAGACATTTGTAAGTCGGCTAATCTCATGAAGACCCCTTGTTATGAGACTGGCTCTTGCGTTATTCCCAAGACCAAGGCCATCACTAACACCGGTGGCTATGGCTATCACGTTTTTTACCGCTCCTCCAAGCTCAGCTCCAGCTTTATCATCGCTTATGTAAATGCGAAAACTGTCTGTCATAAGTTTTTCCTGTAAGAACTCTGCCTTTTTTAAATCACCGGCAAGGGTTATAGCCGTAGGTAAACCTGCTGCGACCTCTTTGGCAAAAGATGGTCCAGACAGAACAAAAATATTTTCTTCTGGAGTTTGTAGTACTTCCTTTATCACCTGAGATGTTAGTTTTAACGTTTCAACCTCTATTCCCTTTGAGGCGGTTATAATATCTTTGCCTTTAACGTAAGATTTATCTACCTGGTTTAGAACTTGCCTTATAGCTTGTGATGGCATAGCTACTACTATTAAATCTGAACTTTTAGCTACTTCTTTTAAATCGGTACTTGCTTTTATA
>JALUFA010000028.1 GCA_027052485.1 Hydrogenothermaceae bacterium | reverse complement strand
GTATAAATGTTATTCCTATATTTATTAGTTCTTGAAGCCTTTTTAGCTTTTTTTCTTTTTTGTTAGGTAAAAACCCTTCAAATAAAAATCTATCTGTCGGAAGTCCGGAAGCTGATAATGCCGCAGCCCCTGCAAATGCCCCTGGTATCGGAACAACTTGATGCCCTTTCTCCCATGCAAGTTTTACCACCCTGTATCCCGGGTCTGATATACAAGGTGTACCGGCATCAGACACAAGAGCAATATCTTCTTTTTCAAGTATAGAAATAAGCTTTTTTGCTGTTTCCTCCTCATTATGCTCATGGTAAGAGATAAGTTTTTTTCCTGTAATTGAGTAATGGGTAAGTAGCCTGTGGGTTATCCTTGTATCCTCACAGGCTATAATATTAACTGATTTTAAGACTTCAATAGCTCTAAATGTTATATCTTTTAGATTTCCTATTGGTGTTGCAACAACATAAAGTATTCCCATTATGGAAGAACGGCAGATAAAGTTGTGTTTTTGATAAATATACCGTTTTTATAAACAGAAACTTCTCCATTTATGAGACCATTGATACGCTGATTAACCTCTCTTTGCAATATTTTTATCCTTTTTTCTGTGTGGGGAGGTATGGATATTTCAGAAAATTTTTTGTTTTGCATTTCCCAGATAATAAGGTCAACTTTCCTAAAATCAACTACAGTATTGTTATCTATAATTAGATATCCGGTTAAATATTTTTTCCCGTTTCTTATATCAAGAATATAATGAACTTTCCAGCTTATACCTTGAACCGGATATTTTATTTTAAATGTCTCAGATTTTGCTTCATTTGAGTTTACTTTTAATGTTATTTGAGGAGAGAAAAGTTCTTCCCATCTTTCAGGTGAGGATATTCTGGAAGGAAATTCAGGGAGAGTTGTAACAATAAATCCTTTTTTAGAGTTTATTGTTATGTATTTGCCGTTTATTGAGATAACATCTCCTCTGATTATTCTGCCCTCACCTTCTATTGTTACATGTTTTCCTATTAGATTTTTTTTCCAGTTTAAAGATGTTTTTTCCAGAATATAGCTGCTAATTGTTGAGCCACCTGTTGTAGATATTTTAATTGCATTGTAATCTGCAATAGGAAGTATTGATATAGGTCCAATAAGGTTTTCTCCCTGTGCTACCATAAACTCTTCTTCTTGGATGTATGTTGCATATTTACCTTTAGTTAAAATCAGAGTATCTGCAAAAGTAATTGAGAATATAGATAGGAACACTAACAGAAATCTTTTCAATTTCTCACCTCACCTTAGTTATTTGAAGATAATAATATAACAAATATTTTATAATATCTTATTGGCTAAATAATTGTCAGGAGGACTTCTTTGAGCAGAGAATACAACTTTTCCCAGATAGAAGAAAAACTTCTTAAAGAATGGGAAGAAAACAACGTTTTTAAAACAGAAGAAAAGTTAGATAAAGAAAAATTCTATGTTCTTGAAATGTTTCCCTATCCTTCAGGAAGAATCCATATGGGA
>JALUFA010000027.1 GCA_027052485.1 Hydrogenothermaceae bacterium | reverse complement strand
GGACTGCAACTATTGGGGCTGTTGTTGCCCTTTTAACAGGCGTAGTATCTCTACAAGATGTGTGGGTCGTTGTAAAAATAGTTTGGGATGCAACAGTTGCCTTTGTAGGTATTATTTTTATTTCTCTTATCCTTGATAAGATTGGATTTTTTGAATGGGTTGCCCTACACATTATGAGAATGGCTAAAGGAGATGGACTAAAACTCTTTGTTTATATAATCCTGCTTGGAGCTTTAATTTCTGCATTTTTTGCCAATGATGGTACAGCTTTAATACTCACTCCGATAGTATATGCAAATATTAAACATATAGGTTTAAAAGATAGATTTATTCTTCCATTTATAATGGCAAGTGGTTTTGTCGCTGATACAACAAGTCTTCCCCTTGTTATCTCAAATCTTGTAAATATAGTTACGGCAGATTTTTTTGATATTGGATTTTTTGAATATGCCTTTCATATGATTATCCCTGATATTTTTTCATTACTAT
The DNA here is from genome assembly GCA_027052485.1 of Hydrogenothermaceae bacterium. GTDB lineage: Bacteria > Aquificota > Aquificia > Aquificales > Hydrogenothermaceae > Hydrogenothermus. The sequence goes on along the minus strand of JALUFA010000027.1, from coordinate 1,033 downwards.
CTACTTTAGTTGTTTTATATCTGTTCTTTAAAAGAGACATTATTGAGGAATACGACCCATCCCTTTTAAAAAATCCTGATGAGGCAATAAAAGACTGGTTTATCTTTAAGCTCTCCTGGTGGCTTGGTGGATTTTTACTTATTGGGTTCGTAGCATCAGAAATTTATCACATACCAGTTTCAATAGTTATTACTATTGGCGCAGTTGTTCTTGGATTAGCTACTTATAGAGAAAAGATAGTTGATATGAAAACTCTTGTTTTTAAAGAAACACCTTGGAAAATCGTTGTGTTCTCAATAGGTATGTATGTGGTTGTTTATGGGCTAAAGAATGTCGGTTTGACTTCAAAACTTGCCAACCTTATACAAAATTTCCAATCTTACAGTGATTTATCAGGAGTGATAGGAACAGGAGTTATAGCTGCCATTTTGTCGGCGATTATGAATAATATGCCTTCTGTGATGGTTGTTGACCTTGCTATAGCAGACACAGGTTTTAAAGAAAGTATTCAACATTTACTTGCCTATGCAAACGTAATTGGCTGTGATTTGGGACCAAAAATTACCCCTATTGGTTCCCTTGCCACACTTCTGTGGCTGCATGTTTTAGAGCAAAAAGGGATAAAGATAGGTTGGGGTACTACTTTAAGGTAGGTGTAGTATTAACTCCACCAGTTTTGCTTTTTACACTAGTCGGCCTTTATATATGGAACTTTATTATTGGAGGATAGAGCTATGAAGAAAAAAGTTGTTATCATCGGTGCAGGGTTTGGAGGTCTAAGAACCCTTTATAACCTTGAAAAGCACAAAGACAGATTTGATTTTACAGTAATCAACAAAACCGACTATTCCCTAGAAAGACCCTCTCTGCCTGAAGTTGCCTTTGAAGGAAAATCTGTAAAGAAAACCCAGATAAAGATAAAAGATTACTTAGAAAAGAAAGGGATAAATTTTAAACTTGGAAAGGTAAAAAAGATTAACCCTGAAAAAAATGAAGTTGAAGTTGATGAAGAGACTATACCTTACGATTATCT
>JALUFA010000026.1 GCA_027052485.1 Hydrogenothermaceae bacterium | reverse complement strand
ACTAAAACCTAAAGATTTTTATAGAGATAGTTTATTAAAAGAAGTTAATATTGACTTAGAGAAGTTAGATTTTGCTAAGAAAAACAATATTATGCAAGTCAAACTTGTTGAAGATGTATCAGAGGCGACTTTAAAAACTATTAATTTAACAGATGAGCAACTTAAAGAAGAGAAAAAAGCTAAAGACAAAATTGAAGAAAATAAAAAATTAATAGAGATACTAAATAACCTTACTAAAGATAATACAGGGGAAGTTGCAAAAGTTAATGAAACTTTTGCAACTAAAATGGCAGACCAGCTAGGATTAACTCTTCAACAATTTCAACAACTTAAAGAAATTAGTTCAGATGGATATATAACAAATACGGAATTGGATAGATTAAAAGGGTTTTCAGAAAGTCAACTGAAAGAGATAGAAAAACAATCAGGAATATTTGGGTTAGATGAAACTCTACATGCTCTTGATAGTAGTGTAAAAGGTATTAGGCTTACAGATACCTCAGATACTTACCTAGATAGAAAAATACAAGCCATTTACGATAAATATGATTTTACAAAATATCAAGATGGATTAGGAGGGTATTATTATTGGAAAAATCAGATTACTTCAGGAAAAATATCTTTAGATGATTTAGAAAAAGCTATAAGAGTTGCTGGAGAAAAATGGAAAGAAGAACATTTAACTCCTCCAACACATACAACCCCAACTCCTACATCACCAACTGTTGTAGTGTCAGCTCCTCCAGCTCCACCTCCAACACATACAACTCCAACCTCTACACCACCAACTGTTGTAGTGTCAGCCCCACCATCAACTCCCAATATTAGTCAAGTTATAAAAGGTATATATGAAAATTATGGATATGATAAATTCCAAACCAATAATAGTGGATATACATATTGGGAAAACCAAGTAAAAAGTGGGGCAGTCTCTTTAAAAAATCTAAACAATGCTATACATAAAGCTGGGGAAGAGTGGAAAAAGAAACATGGATATAGTAAGGGTGGTTATACAGGAGATATTCCTGCAGACCATATAGCAGGTGTAGTGCATGGGCAAGAATATGTTATTCCCCATAAAGGTGTTCCCGTATTAAGAGAAACAGCTAATAATGGAGCTAAAGATATAGTAAAAGAGCTTGTATCTATCCGAAAAACTATAGAAAAACAGACAAAACAAATATCAAAACTTGAAGAGCAAAACGAGAGATTGATATTTGAAAACAAAAGATTGCAAGATGCAATAGTGGAGGCGTAGATGACTATCTTAATAGAAAATACAAAAGAAAATCTAATTAGCTCAAACCTTGAAAATTTGTCCATTGAAGAGCCTTTTACTACTGGTAGTAGTTACCCTATTGATAAAATAGTTGAGTATAAAGGGTATATTTATAAATCACTAAAAGATGACAATACCTCTACCCCTACCCCTGAAAATAAACTTGAATGGGTAGATTGGGATAGCATAAACAGTAGGGTTAATCCTGTTCCTTTTCCTGATAATAAAAATAGAATTTTTGATGACTACTCATATAC
>JALUFA010000025.1 GCA_027052485.1 Hydrogenothermaceae bacterium | reverse complement strand
AATATATATTCATTAAGGTGATATTATGCCAAATAGGGATGGAACAGGTCCATTAGGAAAAGGACCAAAAACAGGAAGACAAATGGGCCCTTGCAAAGATGCAGACCCAAATAATGCAACCTTTAATGGCAGAGGAATGGGACGAGGATTTGGAAGAAGAAAAGGAAGAGGCTATGGAAGAGGATACCGCTGGGCCCAACAGGACAATCAGGAATAATCTTTTATTCATTCTATTTTATAAGATAATATGCCAAGGCCTCATAAACATAGAAGGGTCCTTTTTAATCCCAATGTACTTTATTTTAAGCCAGCAGGCATACACCTAAAAGAATTAGAAGAAGTAATTCTATTTCCTGATGAGTTTGAAGCAATAAGGTTAAAAGACCTTCTTGGCTTAGACCAGAATACCTGTGCAAAACAAATGAACATTTCCCAGCCAACATTCCATAGGATTGTCCATTCAGCAAGAAAAAAGATTGCAGATGCAATAATAAACGGCAAGGCAATAAGGATTCAAATAAAGAATTAATAATCTATTATTTTAATTATCTCTGCTGCATCTTTTAATGGTTCAAACCCAAGTTCTTTCCACCATGATTCCTTAACCATTCCTGTTCTTACAGAATAAAAATCTATCTTAGCTTCTTTAGATGCAAGTAAATCCACCTCAGTATCACCAATGTATATTGCTTGCTCAGGTTTTATTTTAAGTGCTGTTAATGCCTTTATTATTCCTTCAGGAGATGGCTTTTTTTCTTTAACGTCCTCTTCTCCTATTACAATATCAAATAGATCATACTCATCTTTCAAATCTCTTTTTATAGATCCTTTTCCTGCATTACTTACAACCCCTATCTTTAAACCCATACTCTTTAACTCCATTAAGAATTCATATCTATTACTAGGTACTTCTTTAGCTTTTGGAGCATAGGGGCTATTAAAATATTCTTTATATGCTTTTTTTATTTCAGCGGTTTTTGGATGTTCTTTATTTATCTTATAAGCTTGTTTTTTTGCTTCATCAAAGCTTAACTCCAACAATTGCTTCATTTTCTCTCCTATGTTTAGGTATGCACCTATAAAGTTTTTAGAGGGATGCAATGGAGTAATTCCTCTCAAGTACCATACCTCATTTTCATCCAAATTAAACTCTGTTTCTGCTTGCCTAAACCCATATTTCGTTGCTTCCAAGACTTTTATTCTACTGTCTCTTAATACTCCCCCTATATCAAATAAGATAAGTTTTTTTAGCATAAATTATACCCTTAGTTGTGCGTTTAAAAGTTTATTATTAAATAACAAAAGATTTTTTAATCCTCTTGTTTTTATTTTATACATGACAACTGTTAGGGCACCAACAAACATAGCGTTTATTAAATACTGGGGAAAAAATCCTGTTTGGGAAGAATACCATATACCAACAAAGAGTTCTTTGTCCTTTACTGTTGAAGGACTTTATACAGAGACAACTGTTAATGCTTCTCCTGGCAATGGAAAGGTAAGTTTTGAGCTTAATGGAAAATTGCTAGAGCCAGGAGCAA
>JALUFA010000024.1 GCA_027052485.1 Hydrogenothermaceae bacterium | reverse complement strand
TTGGAATACTGGTTTTGTTTTCTGCTCTAGGGTTTTTCACTGCTGATTTTTCAAGGCTTTCACCGGAGCACTGGGAGAGTTTACTTAAGATTTTGACTGGAGGGCTTATAATCTTTCTAGCATATGAGGGCTTTGAGCTGATAGCAAACACAGCCCAGGACGTAGAAGACCCAGAACGTACTTTACCAAAAGCCTACTATGCTGCAGTTTCAACGGTGATAATCATCTATGTTGTAGTAGCGATTGTTGCCGTTGGTAATCTAACCTACGAGCAGGTGGTAAAATATAAAGACTACGCTCTGGCAGTTGCTGCTGAGCCTTTTCTAGGTAAGGCTGGATTTGTTCTGATAGGTATTGCAGCTATACTCTCCACAGCCTCGGCTATCAACGCTACCCTCTACGGAAGTGCAAGGGTCAGTTATCTTGTTGCAAAGCTTGGGGCACTGCCAAAATCCTTCACAAAAAAAATCTGGAAACATGGTACGGAAGGTCTTTTGATACTAAGTATCTTTACTATCATTTTTGCCGTTTCCTTTAATGTTGAAAACATATCAGTTGCAGGTAGTCTAGGATTTTTAACGATTTTTGCGTTTGTAAACCTAGCTAACTTTAAGCTCTACAGAGAAACAAAATCAAACAGATGGATATCTTTTATTGCCTTTTTGCTATGCGTGTTGTCAGCTATAGTACTTGTTGGCTATAACCTAGAACACTCACCCCAGTACCTTTACTCAGCTTTTGTTGTGTTTGTTTTGACGCTGCTCTTTGAACTTGGATACAGATTTTTTACAAATGTGAAAATCAAAGAGTATATAGACTGGAAACTTGAGGAAAGAGAGAAACTTTTAGAGAAACTTGATGAGCTTGTTGAAGAGTTTATAAATCTTGCAAGGTCTGTCGTTCCTTCTGCAGAAGTAAAGGTGGCACTTCCTAAAGAAAAAGGCTTTTCAGCAAAATTGGAGATTTTTGTAAAGGATGAGAAAGAAAAAGAGAAAGTCATAAAAGCTTTAAAAGAAAAGCTTAAAAAGTACTATCCATTAACAGTAAAGGTAAAACTTAAACAGACAGAAAACGAAAAACGGGGAGATTAGGGATTATCCCTGTCTCCTTTAGAAACTTGCCAAAGAGGTTCAGGCTCTTTATATGTTCCTGAGAGAGGTTATAATCTAGATTTAGAAGATAGTTTTTTATAAACTCCTTGCTGTAGTTTGAGTTTAGGTTTTGGATGTATCTATCAATATCTTTAAAAAACTCATCTCTTGAGGTGGATACAACTTTATAAAACTCTTTTGATAAGGGTAAAAATACGGAGTTTTTGTTAAAAGCCCACAGAGCAAACACAAATGGATAAGAGGTTTCCCTGTACCAGATTTGGGCTAAATCATAGTTGTACTTGAAACTATCTATCTCCTGTAAAGCCTCATCTCCAATGAGTAAAACTCCCTCATCTTTTACCTGATGTGTGTCTTCTAGGTCTATAAGCTCTACATCTTTACCTAAAAACTTTTTAAAAATAACAAAAGCCAGATACCGTGAGCTTTTTGAGGACTTTGAAACAAAGACTTTTCTCAGTTTTTCTAGCGGTTTGTTGGCAAATATACTAACAGAGTTTACCTGCTGGTAGGCAGATATAGATAGATTCGGAAGGATGATGTAATTTTGATAGTTTTCTATAACCTCAGCTGAAGATACAATACCAACGTCTATATCTCCACTGTTTAAAAGCTTGTTTATCTGTGAAGGTTTTCCCTTTTCTAGCGAGTATTTAAATCTTGGCTTAATGCCAGTAAGCTCAAAGTTAAAGGATAGTGTATTTATATAATCAATCCAGCCGATTTTAAGCATGTTTTCTCTTTTCCATATAGATTTCTATTAAAAGTTTTAGCCTATGGGTTAAGGCACTTATAACAAAACCAACGATAAGGCTTATAACAATAACTGTAATGGCGTACAGATGGGGATGTTCAAAGGCAAACCTAGCAATAGGATTATCTAAAACTTGGTCTAGAGGCATCTTAGGTTTTGGTTTTTCAAAGAACAGCTGGTAAAAACTCATTATAGCCACCCCTGTAACAAGGGATGCCAGCACTAGTTTTAACTTTTCCTTACTGACCTTTTGTCCGAAGGCTGCACCAAACACAGCTCCAAACGATGAACCTACCATCAAAAGAAGGGCAAGGATAATATCTACTCCATGATTTACCGTAGCGTGAAAGTATGTTAGAAACGACGTAACAAAAATCATCTGGAACAGACTCATACCAATTGCCTTTTGAACTGGAAAACCTGCAAGGTATATAAGGGCAGGGATGATAACAAAGCCTCCACCAACACCCATAACAGCTGCAAGGAACCCTGCCAGAGCACCAATACCTATAGGAACGAGAACTGAGACCTCTGTAAATTGAAACTTCATTTTGAACGGTAGAGCGTCTACTATCTGTTTTACTCTGCTTGGCTTTTCATCTTTTTTCTTTTTTAAAACATCAAGGAACATTGTTATACCGGTAAAACCAAGGTAAAACGTATAAAGAGATAGTACAAACGTCCTAAAGTAGCCTGCGTTTTCAAGTACATGGGCTATAAAAACACCTACAGCCCCTCCAACGATACCGGCTGCAACCATTATCCAGCCCATTTTTAGGTCGATGTTTTTTAGCTTTAGGTGAGATATAAAACCTGAGACTGTAGCACCTACCATCTGAGCTACAGACGTTCCCACAGTAACGATTGGAGGAATTCCAAGTTTTATAAGAGCTGGGTTTAGGATGATGCCCCCACCGATACCTAAAAGTCCCGACAGAAAACCAACAATCAAACCAAGTCCAATGATGTATAAAACATTTATCTTAACGCCTGCAATAGGCAAAAATATTTCCAACTATAAGAAACCTCAAAAATTTTTGCTTTAATTTTATCTGACTTTATATCAAAATGGTATATATTAAATATCAACAAAATAAACGGAGGATAAAACCATGGAAACAATCAAGGAGTGGGACATCAAGCTTGAGCTCGTTAAAACAAAAAAAGGGGCAATTTTACACAAAATCACAGTAAGTGATAATCACTTTTTCCTAGAGCAGAATCCACTAAAGGAAAGTAAGTACGGTGTAGCCTACAGAAAGATAAAGAACATGTATCCTGAGTTTTATATGTTCTGGGAGATAAAGGATAACAAATACACAGGAAGACTGTTAACAGGTGTTTTCCTTGAGAAAAGCGAAATAGACCAGTTCATAACATCTGTTCTTAAAAGTGAAGAGTATAAAACTTACGAAGACGTAAGAGAAGAACTTTAAGTAGTTGAAAGAGCGTTTAGATAAAGCTTTACATAATAGAGGGCTAGTAGAAAGTAGAGAAAAGGCAGCTGAGCTTATTAAGTCTGGCAAGGTAGAGGTAAACGGGAGGGTGGTAAAAAAGCCCTCCTACAAAGTCTCTGCTAAAGATAAAATAAACTTAAAAGAAAACTTCCAGTACGTTTCAAGGGCTGGCTATAAACTAAAAAGGGGAATAAATACCTTTGGCTTAAACGTTAAAGATAAAGTATGTTTGGACGTTGGAGCCTCAACAGGTGGCTTTACAGATTGTCTTCTTCAGGAAGGGGCAAGGCGTGTGTATGCTGTAGATGTTGGGACAGAACAACTGCACCCCTCTCTAAGGGAAAATCCGAAAGTTATCTCTTTTGAAAACACAGATGCAAGAAAGTTAAACAGTTCCCTAATCCCTGAGCCAATAGACATCCTTACCTGCGATGTGTCATTTATTTCTATACTTAAAGTTTTACCATTTTTAAAAACTTTTTTAAAACCTGAGTTTGAAGGAATTATACTTATAAAACCCCAGTTTGAGCTATCTAAAAGAGAAGTGGTAAAAGGCATAGTAAAGGATAAAAATCTACATAAAAAGGCTGTTAAAAAAGTAGTTGATGGACTGAAAGATTTAGGATTTGGAGTTAAAGACTTAACCCATGCAAAACCGTTTGGAACCGATGGTAATATAGAATTTTTAGCCCATATAAACTTTTCAAAAGAAAGTGTAGCCGAAAATTATATAGATGAGGTAGTGGAAAAAGCCCATAAAGAATTTATAGAGGAGAGAAATGGAAGTACTTGATTACCATAAACTTAAGATTTTTAAGACGGTAGTAGACCTTGGAAGTTTTTCAAAAGCTGCAGAGGTGCTGTTTTTAACCCAGCCAACGGTCACTCTACAGGTAAAAAAGCTGGAAAACTACCTTGGTGTTACCCTTCTAAAGAGGGACAAGTCGGGAATAAAGCTAACCCCTGAAGGTGAGCTCCTATACAAACATGCCTCAAAGATAATAGACGATTACTTAAGTATGGAAGAGGAGCTTTCCTCTATAAAAAAGGACTTTTCAAAGATACTCATAATAGGGGCTAGTTCTACTATTGGAGACTTTCTACTTCCAAAGTTTTTAGCCCACTTTATCAAAGACAGAGAAAACACAAAGGTAAATCTTTTTATTGGTAATTCAAAGGCTATAGAGGAAGGCATACTGTCAAAAACTTTTTATATAGGACTTGTTGAAGACGAGATAGCCTCAAACAAACTGCAGGCTACACCGTTTTATGAAGATGAGATAGTTTTAATCGCAAATGCAAATATGGATATACCAGATAAAATATCCCTTAAAGACCTGAAAAATTACAAGTTCATCTTCCGTGAAAGAGGTTCTGGAACGAGAAATGTTGTAGAGCACGTACTTAAGGAGAAAGGAATTGAGATAAAGCCTGACATTGAAGCAAGCAGCAGTAAAGCTATAGCAAAACTTGTGGCAAACTCAAACTATCTTGCATTTATATCTAAGCTGGTGGTTGAAAGTGATTTAAAGCTAAACAACCTCAAAATAGTAAAGGTAGATGACCTAGATATAAAAAGAAAGTTTTCTTACATAACCCAGAAAAACATACGCCTCCCAACAATAGAAAGAGAGTTTATCAACGAGATGTTTAACTACTTTAAATAACTCCGCTCTTTAGGATATCGTGTAGGTGAACTAGCCCCTGCACTTTTCCTTTTTCATCTACGACAGGTAAGACAGTAATATTATGCTTTTCCATTAACTCCAGTGCTTCTACAGCAAGACTTGATGCAGATATTGCCTTTGGATTTTTTGTCATGGCATCCTTAACATAGCTTTTGTCTATACTTCCACCTTTTTCTACAAATCTTCTCAAATCTCCATCTGTGATAATACCTTTTAAGGTTCCATCTTCCTCTACAAGGGCACATCCGAAGCCTTTTTCAGACATAACTATTACAGCCTTTTTTAAAGGAGTTTCCTCTTTAACAAGGGGTAGCCTATCTCCTGTATGCATTATCTCTTCTACTTTCATTAGCTTTCTGCCAAGTGCCCCTCCCGGGTGAAACATGGCAAACTCTCTTTCCGTAAAGCCTCGTTTTTCAAGGAGAGCTATAGCAAGGGCATCACCTAGGGCAAGGGTTGCCGTTGAAGAAGATGTTGGAGCTAGGTTTAAAGGACACGCCTCTTTTTCTACGTTTAAAAAAAGGTGGATATCGCTTTCTCTGGCGAGGGTTGATTTTGGGTTATTGGTTATCGCTATAACTGTGTTGCCCCACCTTTTAATAGTAGGTATTATAGCTAAAAGCTCTGGGGTTTCTCCACTGTTTGATATGGCAAGGACAGTATCTTCCTTGGAAATCATACCAAGGTCTCCGTGGATAGCTTCTCCCGGGTGTAGGAAAAAGGAGGGAGTACCTGTTGATGCCATTGTAGCTGCAATTTTTTTTCCAATCAGCCCAGACTTCCCCATCCCTGTAACAACGAGCTTGCCTTTCGTGTTGTAAATAAGCTCAACAGCCTTCTCAAAATTTTCATCCAGAGTATCTGCTAGGGATTGAAGTGCTTTTGCCTCCTCTAGAATGACTCTTTTTCCTATCTGTATTACGTTCACTGTTTATCTTCCTCTAGGGTTTTTTCTAACATTTTGAAAGAACTACACCCTCCACAACTTCCACAGCCACTTTTTTTGTTTATTCCTAGTTTTTCAA
>JALUFA010000023.1 GCA_027052485.1 Hydrogenothermaceae bacterium | reverse complement strand
TCTGGCAACGCTGGTTAAGAATAACCCTTCAATGCTTGAAGTAGCTAAAAAAGGTTTACTTATAGCCGTTATATCAAACAGCTACTTTAAATTTTTGTACGTTTTTGCATTTGGTAATAAGCAGCTTGCAAAAAGAATAGCCGTTTTCCTGTTTATAATAACGATGGTTTGCGGTATTTTTATCGTCCTATAAAGCTATAATATATGTAAACTTTACTTTTAGGAGCCTATATATGGATGAAAAAATCCTTTCAGCCCATGGATTAACACCTGAAGAGTATAAAAGAATTGTTGAGCTGATAGGCAGAGAACCTAATGAAGTAGAACTTGGTATATTTGGAGCTTTGTGGAGCGAACACTGTTCCTACAAATCTTCGAAACCATTTTTAAAGGTTTTTCCAACTGAAGCTCCTTGGGTTATACAAGGTCCGGGAGAAAATGCAGGGGTAGTTGAGATTGATGATAAATACGCTGTAGCCTTTAAAGTTGAATCCCACAATCACCCTTCCTATATAGAACCTTTCCACGGTGCAGCCACAGGAGTTGGAGGCATCATTAGAGATGTTTTATCTATGGGAGCAAGGCCTGTTTGTGCCTTTGACAGTCTCAGATTTGGAGACCCGAGGAATGATAAAAATAGAAAACATATAAAAGATGCAAAACCAATAGCCCAAGGTGTGGTAAAAGGAATAGGTTTTTACGGAAACTGTATAGGTGTCCCTACCATAGGTGGTGAGGCTATTTTTGATGAAGTTTACGCAGGAAACCCGTTGGTAAACGCATTCTGCCTTGGGATATTAGAAAAAGACAAGATGTATAGAGCCCGTGCCACAAAAGTAGGTCAAAAAATGGTGATGGTTGGTTCCGCAACAGGGAGAGACGGTATACACGGGGCTACAATGGCATCGGCTGAGTTTTCAGAAGAGACAGAGGATAAGAGACCAAACGTTCAGATAGGAGACCCGTTTTTTGGCAAAAGACTTGTTGAGTGCACTTTAGATGTAATGCAAAAAGGACTAATAGAGGGGTGTCAAGACTTTGGAGCAGCAGGGCTTGCCGGTTCAACTTCAGAGCTTGGGGCAAAATCTGGAATGGGGGTAAGGGTATACTTAGAAAATGTTCCCCTAAGAGAAGAAGGAATGACCCCCTACGAGATATTACTATCAGAGTCTCAGGAAAGGATGCTTTACGCCGTTGATGAGGATAAGGTAGATGAAGTACTAAAGCTTGCAAAGTGGTATGGACTTGAGGCTGCAGTAATAGGAGAAACAACAGACACAAACAGAATGGAAGTTTTTTACAAGGGAGAAAAGATTGTAGACTTACCAATCTCGGCTATAGTAGACGATGCCCCCGTTTATAACAGACCAAGAAAAGAACCTGAGTATCTGAAAGAAACTAAAAAGTTTAATCAAGAAAACTTACCAGAAGTTGACCTTAAAGAGGCTATAAAAAAAGTTTTATTATCTCCAACAATTGCAAAAAAAGACTGGATTTACAGACAGTACGACCACGAAGTTGGTATAAATACAGTTGTAAAGCCCGGCAGTGATGCAGCCATTTTACGGGTTAAGTGGGCTGTAAAACCGGAAATAAATAGTGAAAAAGCTGTTGCCATTTCATCAGACGGAAACGGAAGATGGGTCTACCTAAACCCTTATGAGGGAGGTAAAAGAGTAGTAGCCGAAGCTGTTAGAAATGTTTATGTGTCGGGAGCAAAACCCCTTGCCATAACTGACTGTTTAAACTGGGGAAATCCTGAAAATCCAGAGATAATGTGGCAGTTCGAACAGGCAACAAAAGGAATGGCTGATGCTTGCAAAAAGTTAAACACGCCGGTAGTTGGAGGAAACGTATCCTTATACAATGAAACCGTACTGCCAGATAAAAGGATAAACGTTTACCCAACACCTGTTGTTGTAGCGGTTGGCGTTTTAGATAAACCGGAGGATGCTATCCCAAGCTTTTATCAGGATGTTGGAGATGTGATTGCCATCATAGGCGATGTTGATAAACCTCCAACGGTAAACGGTAGTGAGTACTTAAAAGAAGTTCATGGAGTTGTAGCCGGAGACATCCCACCGATAGATTTAGATACAGAACTAAAGCTATCACAGTTTATTAGGAAAAATAAGGAAAAGATCAAATCAGCCCACGATGTATCAGATGGAGGTCTGATAACTGCCATACTTGAGCCTGCTTTCCAAGAGGAAAAGAGTTTAGGCCTAGATATAAATATAAAAACAAGCCATAGACCTGACTTTGAGCTTTTTGATGAGATGAGAAGTATTGTTGTAATCTCAGCAAGTCCAGAGAATATAAAGGATTTACAGCAAAAGGCAAAAGAGCTAGGTCTAGGATTTAAAGTAATAGGTAAAACCACTGATGATGGCAAACTGAAACTAAAAGTTGGAAATCAAGAAGTTGAGGAAGATATAGAAAACTTTAAAACTCTCTGGGAAGGAAGTTTAAAGAACCTACTAGATTAGAGAAATAACATGTTAATTGTTGGAGTAGATACAGGAGGAACATTTACAGACTTTGTTTACCTGGATGAAAAGGGAAACTGGGGTCTCTACAAGACCCTTTCTACTCCCCATAATCCGGCAGTTGCAGTTTTAAAGGGGCTCAAGGAGATAGGGAATAACCAAACCTTAAATATTACCCACGGTTCAACGGTAGCTACAAACGCAGTTTTGGAAAGAAAAGGAGCTAAAACCGCCTTCATAACAAACAAGGGATTTGAAGATATCATTTACATTGGCCGCCAAAACAGAGCCCAGCTTTATAATCTATATTACAAAAAACCTAAACCTTTAGTAGAAAAGTCTTTTGGGCTTGACTGTAGAGTAAATTCTTTAGGAGAGATTATAAAAGACCTATCCAAAGAAGAACTAGAAAGACTTGTAAAAACTTTAAAAGAAGAAGAGTTTGAGGCGGTAGCAGTATCATTCTTATTTTCCTTCCAAAATCCAATTCATGAGAAAAAAGTAAAAGAGAGGTTTGAAAAGGAAGGGTTTTTTGTGTCTATCTCCAGTGAGATAGTGCCCGAGTTTAGAGAGTACGAAAGGTCTTCCACAACTGTGATAAACAGCTATGTTATGCCTAAGATGTACTCCTATATAAACTTTTTAGAAGAAAACATAAAACCCCAGGATACACTAAAGATAATCCAGTCTAACGGGGGAATAATATCACCGGATGTTGTAAAAAGACAACCAGTTAGAACAATCCTCTCAGGACCAGCTGGAGGGGTAGTAGGGGCTTTATATATTGGAAAGCTAGCAGGATATGAAAAACTGATAACCTTTGATATGGGAGGAACATCTACAGACGTTTCTCTAATAGACCGACAGCCATCTATCTCAACAGAGTCTTACATAGAAGGTTTTCCTGTAAAGGTTCCAATGATAGATATACACACCGTTGGTGCTGGTGGAGGGTCTATAGCATATATAGATAAGGGTGGAGCCTTACAGGTAGGCCCAGAGAGTGCAGGAGCAGACCCAGGCCCAATATGCTATGGAAAAGGAGAAAGACCAACCGTTACAGATGCGAACCTTTTCTTAGGTAGACTCATTCCTGAGTTTTTCCTTGGCGGTAAGATGAAACTTTACCCAGATAGGGTTAAAAAGATTTTTACCCAGATAGCAGAGCAGATAGGCTTGTCCCCAGTAGAGTTTGCAGAAGGTATACTTGAAGTAGCAAACACAAAAATGGAAAGGGCGTTAAGAAAGATTTCTGTAGAAAAGGGGTACAATCCTAAGGAATTTATCCTTTTTTCATTTGGAGGAGCCGGAGGTCTCCATGCTGTATTTCTAGCCAAGATGCTTGAAATTCCACGGGTACTAGTGTCTCCTAATCCAGGTACACTGTCAGCATTAGGTATGCTAATGGCAGATATTGTTAAAGATTACTCTCTAACAGTCCTTCAGGAAAACACAACAAGCTATAAGACTCTCTTTGAAATGTTCCAAATTCTAGAAAAGAAGAGTGTAGATGAAATGCAAGCAGAGGGATTCACAAAAGCAGACATAAAGTTTGAAAGATTCTTAGATGTAAGATACAAGGGACAATCTTACGAGCTCACAATTCCATTTACGAAAGACTTTATTCACAACTTCCACCAAACCCATGAAAAGGTGTATGGGTACAAAAATCCTAATAAACAAGTTGAAGTTGTAAATATACGATTAAAGGCTTCTGTAGAAAGAAGAAAGCCAAACATTCCTACTTTTGAGTTTCGTGGCAAAACCCCTCTTGAAGAAGCTCTTCTATTTGAGAGAGAAGTTATCTTTGATGGGAAACCTTATAAAACTAAAGTTTATGATAGAGATAAACTTCTACCTGGTAATGAGATAAACGGTAGCGCCATTATCGTTGAGTACAGTTCTACTATCGTTGTTCCTCCTTTTGCAAAAGCTACCGTAGATAAGTACAAAAACCTTATAATCTCGTACTAATCAAACTCTCCTTTCCTAAGTTTTTCCCTGAGAACTCTTTTTAATACTTTGCCAGTAGCATTTTTAGGAAGTTCTTCCAAAAAGTAAAAGTGCCTTGGTATCTTGTAGTTTGCCAGTTTATCTTTTAAAAATTTTTTCAATTCGCTTTCAGAAACCTTTTCCCCTTCTTTTAGCTGAACGAAAGCAACAGGTATCTCTCCATGAACTTCATCTTTTTTCCCAATAACGGCGACAAGTTCAACAGCTGGATGTTTCATAAGTTCCTCTTCAATCTCACGAGGATATATGTTTATCCCTTTTGAGATGATGAGGTCTTTTTTCCTATCAACAATGTATAAAAATCCATCCTCATCCACGTAGCCTAAATCTCCAGTTAACAACCAACCATTTATAACGGTTTGCTCCGTAGCCTCTGGGTTCTTATAGTAGCCTTTCATTACGTTATCGCCTTTTACAATTATCTCCCCAACTTTCCCAACTGGAAGTTCCACAAGCTCATCATCAACGATTTTTACCTGATAATCAGGCAACGGAGGACCAACTGACAGGGGTTTTTGTTTTTCTGGTCTGTTTACTGATACAACAGGAGAGGCTTCAGAAAGACCGTATCCCTCTAACAGAGGCACCTTTGGGAATTTATCTTTCATTCTTTTTAAAGTAGCTTCCGATAAAGGAGCTCCACCTGAGACAAAGGCTCTTAATCTGTTAAACCACATAAAGTACCATGGAAGCTTAGCTTTTGATAAGGCATTATAAACCTCAGGAACTCCCATAAAGATGGTTACCCTTTTAAGGAGCACCTGTTTTAGAATGTTTGAAAATGGGAAAATTGATTTGATAATAACGATAGATGCCCCTATATATAAGGGAAGCAGTACCGTCGCTGTAAGGGTAAACGTATGAAACATTGGAAGATAAACGATAAATCTATCCTTATGGGAAATATCAACAGCCTTTGTTATGTTTATGATGTTTGAAAAAAGGTTTTTATAAGAAAGCATCACACCTTTAGGTTTCCCTGTTGTTCCTGAGGTGTAAATGATAACTGCAACATCATCCAAGTTTGCCTTAGGTTTTATATGCTCGAAATCCTTAAGGGTTAAACCTTCTTCAAAGGACAGATTTTTCTCATCAAGGGGAGGATAGTCTCCAGACCAGATAATCTTTTCTAGCTTTGGTATCTCATCTAAAATGCCATCCAGTTCCTTTGCAAACTTTCCCTGAGTTATCAGCAGTTTAGAATTGCTATTTTCAAGGATATACTCAATCTCATGCCTTTTTAAAAATGTGTTTATTGGAACAGGAACAGCCCCTAGTTTTCCTATGGCTATAAAAGCAATAATAAACTCTTTAGAGTTTGTCATTAGAATAGAAACTTTATCCCCCTTGCTTACGCCATTAACCTCAAGGTATTTAGCAAACGAGTCAACTAGCTCTTTTAGCTTTATATGGGATATTTTTGTTTTGTCTTCAAATAAAACTGCCTTCTTTTTAAACTTTTTTGCGTTTCTTTCTATAACTTCGTAAAAGTTATTAAATGGATAGTCTGCCATTTAAACACTCCTAAAACGTATAAAGCATAGAGATATTAAAGATGTAAGCC
>JALUFA010000022.1 GCA_027052485.1 Hydrogenothermaceae bacterium | reverse complement strand
TTATGTACCCTGTAGGAATAGAACCCAAAAAATAGGAGATAGCTATAAGCAAATATAACTTCATCTTATATGCCTCCTCGGTCTTTCTTTAAAACTTAAAATAATAGGTGTTCCATAAAAATCGAAGATTCTAATGAGATTATTTCTTAGATACGATATATAATTTGCTTTTATATAATCTTTACTATTTATAAAAAATAAAAATCTTGGTGGCATATTCCCTGTTTGAGTGCCATAATATATCTTTAATCTTTTTGTCCCTACAAGAGGTGGTGGATAAAAGGATAAAAGCTCCTGTAATACTCTATTTAATTCTGATGTCTTTATAGTTTTTTTATAGTTTTCATACACCCTTTTTACTTCCTCTAATATTTTATCTACTCCTTTTCCCTCCACTGCATTAGTATAAAGTATTGGTGCATTTTTCAAAAGGGGAAGTTCATACTCCACAAGTCTCTCATAGTATTTTTTACTCTTTTCTGAGCGTTTATCCCATTTATTAAATACCAAGACCCTGGCTTTTTTAAACTCTTCGATAGCATATGCCACCTTTTTATCTGGGGTGGATAGTCCCCTTTCTGCATCCATTACAAACAGTGCTACATCTGCTCGGGAGAGTGCATCCTCTGTCCTCTTTACACTATAGAACTCTACATCTGTCTTGATACTTGCCTTTCTCCTTATACCTGCGGTATCTACCAAGATAAATCTATCTTTTTTGTGCTCTATCATAACATCTATAGCATCAAGGGTAGTACCAGGGGTATCATCTACTATTACCCTCTCTTCGCCTAATATGGCATTCAAAATAGTAGATTTCCCTACATTGGGCTTTCCCAATATAGCAATCTTTATAGGTTTCTTTTCCTCTATCTCTTCTGTCTCTTTAAGCTCCAGGATATCCACAATTTTATTCACAAGAAGGGGTATCCCTGTGCCATGCGCAGAAGAAATTAAAATAGGGTCCCCAAACCCCAGATTATAAAACTCCCACACATTATCTTCTGCATTTTTTCTATCTGCCTTATTACCCACAAGGAGAATCTTTTTATCGTAAGAAATAATATCATCCCTTACTTTATAATCTAAAGGATTTACACCTTCGCTTACATCTACTACAAAAAGCAAAAGATCTGCATCTTCTATGGCTTTTTTTATTTGATCCCTTACCTTTTGATTAAAATCCTTATCTGTTTCTAAATTCCACCCTGCCATATCTATTACTTCGAAACGATAACCTTCAAAATTACAGATGCCACTTATTCTATCTCTGGTAAGACCATCATAATCATCAACAACGATTATACAAACCTTACCAACAACACACATTTAAACCCTAACAAAAACCAATCACGTAATAGAAAAACACCAAGTAAAAAAGAATTCAATCATCGTCCTCAACATCACCAAACTCATTAATCATAAAACTGATAAGAACAGTAGTACCATCATCAGAAACAAGTTTAACATATGTTAAAAAACTATGATACACAACAACATCCACAAGATTCTTACCCTTCAAATCCTCCAAACCAATAACATAAACCACACTAACCACCATAT
>JALUFA010000021.1 GCA_027052485.1 Hydrogenothermaceae bacterium | reverse complement strand
CTTTACAGGTTGCCCCTCTTCGGCATAAATCTTTTTTATATAGCCTGCCACTTTTGTTGCTACTTTTACCTGATTTACAGGTTGGTATCGGGCTAGAAACTCATCGGAGATGAGAATGTTTCCTTTTTTAACCTTCGTCCCCTTTACTATGTAAACTGGCTTTTCTGGAGGTTTTAGGTGGGCTAGTTCTTCTTTTCTTTTTTTGATTAAACGAACTCCTCCAACAACCAGTCCAATAACAACAAGGATAAAGATTAAAACCTTTATGTACTTACTCATCTTTGTACTCCTCTAGAATATATTTTAGGTATGAAACGGCAATTTCTCTGTTGTAGTAAGCTTTGTATAGGTTGCTCTCAGCTAAAAACTTTTGGGCTTTTGCGTATAGATAGTTGTATAGGTCTGAAATGCCCTGCTGGTACTTTGTTTTTTCGGCTTCTTCTACAATCTCTGCAAACTTAAGCTGTTTTTTTGCAGCCTTTACTTCCTCGTTAGCCGATTTTATCTTTTCTATAGCCTCAGTTAGCTGCTTTTTTATATGTAGTAGCACCTGTTTTTCTTTTAGGTTTACCTGTTTTTCTTCCAGTTTTGCCTCTAGTAGCTGGTGGTTTCTCTTTCCAAAATCAAACAGGTCGTACTTTAACGTTAGCTTTATGTTCCACAGGTCTTTGTACGTATCTGCTCCCATGTTTCTCTGGGCGCTTGCAGACAGAAAAGCTTTAGGATAGTAGTTTGATTTTGCGATTTTTTCTTTACTTTGGACTATCTTTTTAAGCTGCCTTACTTTGTTTAGTTTGTCTAGGTTATTTATATCTGCCGAAACTTGAAGTATCTTTTCGCTAAACTGTTGTTTTGGCTCTTCTACCTTTGAAAAGTCTATTTTCTTTCCTACCAATTCTTGTATGGCTGCTTCTACTGTTTGTATGCTACTCTCAAGTTTTTTTATACCAGCTTTTACCTTTTCCCTGTCGTAGTCTATTTTGTAAAGGTCGGTTTCTGGCTTTTTCCCTACCGATACGGCGGTTTTAACATCCTCATATAAAACGTCTAAAGACTGTTTATACACTTCCAGCGCTTTTTTTTGTTTTTGTAGGGATAAAAGAGTGTAGTAGAGAGAGTGGAGATTAAAAATCAGCTGGTTTTTTGTAAGTTTGTAATCAAGTTTTGCAATTGTTTCTTTGAGTTTTCCTATCTTTACTCTGTTTTCCAGTGCGAAACCTGTAAAAAGTGGTACAGAGTAGGAGATTTTACCTATAAGTTGGTTTTTTGCCCCTACTAGATTTCTCGGGTTAATAGGAGGAGATATAGGGTACAAGACTCTCTTATCTTCATATCTATTGTAAATACCGAAGGCGTCAATCTCACCGAACCTTTCAGAGGAAACAGTTTTTGTTTTGTGTTTTTCAATTAAAACCTGAAGGTCTTTTTGTTTTAGTAAGGGGCTATTTTCTTTTAGCTCCTGTACCAGCTGGTTGAGAGAGACAGCATAACTGGTTGACACAACCACAAGGGCAGCAAGTAATGGTTTTATTCTCAACATCCCTCTCCTTTTTTACTTGGTAGAAACT
>JALUFA010000020.1 GCA_027052485.1 Hydrogenothermaceae bacterium | reverse complement strand
AACCAAAAATCCAAAGCTATGTTTCTGACCTATACGAGGAAGCTCTACAGGAAGCAAAATCAAAGGATGAAGAGCTAGCAAAATTACAGGAGATTCCAGAGCTTTTTGGTATCCCAATTGCCATAAAAGATAACATATCAACAAAAGGTGTAAAAACAACCTGTTCCTCAAAGATGCTTGAGAACTACATTCCCCCCTTTGACGCCACAGTCATAGAAAAACTAAAAGAGCAAGGATACATCCTAACAGGAAAGACTAATCTTGATGAGTTTGCAATGGGTTCTTCTACCGAAAACTCAGCATTCTTTACCACAAAAAATCCTTGGGATATTTCAAGAGTTCCGGGAGGTTCTTCTGGAGGTTCTGCAGCGGCTGTAGCAGCAGGTATTGTACCAGCATCCCTTGGTTCTGATACTGGAGGCTCTATCAGGCAGCCGGCGGCTTTCTGTGGGGTGGTAGGACTCAAGCCAACTTATGGTAGAGTGTCAAGATACGGACTTGTTGCATTTGCATCATCTCTAGACCAGATTGGACCTATAACGAGAACTGTTGAAGACGCAGCAGTGCTGATGAACGTAATAAGTGGGAAGGACGAACGAGACAGTACTTCAGTTGATAAACCTGTACCTGACTTTACAAAGGCTTTAAAGAAAGACATAAAAGGTCTAAAGATAGGTCTTCCTGAAGAGTTTTTCTCAAAAGATTTAAATCCAAAGATAAAAGAGCTTGTTTTAAATGCAGCCCAGCAGCTTGAAAAAGAAGGTGCCGAGCTTGTTTCTGTTTCATTGCCGACCGCAAAGTATGCTATAGAGGCCTACTACATAATAGCTCCATCTGAAGCATCTTCTAACCTTGCTCGTTTTGATGGTGTTAGATACGGATACAGGGCAAAAGATTACAAAGACCTAGATGAGATGTACTCTAAAACAAGAGAGGAAGGTTTTGGAGCAGAAGTTAAAAGAAGGATAATGTTAGGGACTTACTCCCTATCTTCTGGATACTATGATGCTTACTATCTCAAAGCTCAAAAGGTAAGAACGTTAATATACAGAGAATTTATGGACGTCTTCAAAAATGTTGATGTCCTTTTAACACCAACAACCCCGGACGTAGCATTTAAGATTGGTGAAAAGTCAAACGATCCTATCCAGATGTACCTGTCGGATATTTTTACCGTCTCGGTTAACATGGCAACGCTACCAGCTATAAGCCTGCCATGTGGTTTTATAGATGGTCTTCCTGTAGGTATGCAGTTTATAGGAAAACCGTTTGATGAGGAAACTCTTCTTCAAGTATCAAACTACTATCAAAAACTTAACGACTTCTCAAAGAGGTTTCCTTCATAGGGAGCCTTTCTTCTTTTTTTCCACTCCTAACTCTTAAATTTTATAAAAATATTGCAAAAAATTTTAGTAAAGCTATATTAAATTGTTATTAACAAAAAATCATATCTATGGAGGGACGAACCATGAACCGTGTAGTTTTCTTTATCGTATCATCGTTATTAGCCCTGTTAATAGGGTGGGGAATCGGAAGTTATATCACCTTCAACAACACAATAGAACAGGTAGGTAA
>JALUFA010000019.1 GCA_027052485.1 Hydrogenothermaceae bacterium | reverse complement strand
TCCTTTTCTGTTGGCATTTTGTAGTCGTATACCTGCTGGGTGATATCCTTGGGAATGTCTACCAGAACAGGGCCTGGTCTACCGGTTCTTGCTATGTAAAAAGCTTCTCTCAGTATAAGGGCTAGGTCTTTTATATCGGTAACGAGGAAGTTGTGTTTTGTTACCGGTCTTGTTATTCCTGTAACATCTGCCTCTTGAAAAGCATCCGTACCTATATAATGGGTTGGAACCTGTCCTGTTATTGCAACAAGTGGTATTGAGTCCATATGGGCTGTTGCAAGTCCTGTAACAAGGTTTGTTGCCCCTGGTCCTGACGTTGCCATAACAACACCGACTTTACCGGTTGCTCTGGCGTACCCATCTGCCATGTGGCATGCTGCAAGTTCATGTCGTGCTAAAATATTTTTAAATGGAGCATTGAATAGTGCATCATACACCTCCATAATCGCGCCGCCGGGAAGACCAAAGATTGTGTCTACTTTTTCCTCTATGAGAACATCTACGATTATGTCGGCTCCTCTCTTCTTAGGCATCCTTGAAAACTCCTTAAAATGTTTAAAATCCTAGGGTGTAGTGAGTCTATATTATAACTCTACTGTTTTAACCGTGTATAATTAATATCATTCTAAGTTTTTGGTTAGGTTTTAGGGTGGACTTTCGGGTAGGAATCGGTTTTGATATCCATAAACTAGTGGAGGGAAGACCTCTTATTATCGGTGGAGTTGAGATACCGTTTGAAAAAGGCTGGCAAGCCCACTCAGATGGGGATGTGTTAATTCATGCCCTTGTGGATGCTATTCTGGGAGCTATTGGAATTGCAGATATAGGACAGCTTTTTCCTGATAGCTCAAAAGATTGGGAAAATGCATCCAGTGAAGTTTTCCTAAAAGAAGCTCTACGTCTTATGAATGAAAGAAGATACACACTGGTAAACGTTGACAGTTACATTCTTTTGGAAAAACCAAAAATTTTGCCTTACAGGGAAAAAATAATAGCAAATCTTAAAAAACTTACAGGCTGTAGTAATATATTTTTTAAAGGAAAAACCTTTGAAAAGCTTGGTGATATAGGTCAAGGAAAAGCTGGAGCCTGCGAGGTTATAGTACTACTAAAAAAGGAGTAATGAACTTGAAAAGAATAACACTACAAACAACCATTGAAAAAGTTCTTGAAAGCTATCCAGAGTGTATAAAATTCTTTGAAGAAAGAAAGATGTACTGTTCCACATGTAAAGGGAAAAAACATGAAACTATAGGATATGCAGCTACAAACTACGGTTTAGACCCTGAGGAATTTTTAAACGAGCTTAAAGAGTTCATAAAAAAATCAAAATCAAACTTAAAAAAAGTAAAATAGATGTCTTTGAAAAAGATTTCCTCTGTAAAACTGTCAGATTTAGATAAAATCTTTATTGCAGAGCTGGTTCAGGATTTACCTATATGGGCTTCTATTGTGATGGGACTTTACAAAAAACTACAAAACCAGTATGTTTACTTTTTTTTCATCTTTTTAGGAGTTTTAGCCACAATTTACATACTAAAGAAGATTAAAGAAAAGGTTTACACGCCGGGAAATATT
>JALUFA010000018.1 GCA_027052485.1 Hydrogenothermaceae bacterium | reverse complement strand
CCTACATATGTGGAGAAGAAACAGCCCTCATTGAAAGTCTAGAAGGAAAAAGGGGACATCCGCGGCTAAAGCCTCCGTATCCTCCCCAGTACGGGCTTTTCGGAAGGCCTACGGTTGTTAACAACGTAGAAACCCTGTCAAATATTCCGCTTATCGTAACCTACGAGCAGTACTTTATGCATATAGGCCCTCCCGGATACTACGGACCTAAACTTTTTCCTGTCAGTGGGAGGGTAAAAAGACCGGGAGTTTACGAGTCAACCATGGATATAACCCTTAACGACCTTATAGAGAAAGCTGGAGGGGCTATCGGCACTCCCAAAGCTGTGTTCTCCGGGGCTTTAGGTATCTACCACTCATCAGAGTTTGACATACCTATGGACTACTCTCCCCGTGGTTTTGGAGGAACTGGAACAACAATAGTGCTAAACGAAAATGACTGTATCATTGATTCACTTATCGTTATCTCCCATTTCTTCCATCATGAAAGCTGCGGAAAATGTACGCCGTGCAGGGTTGGAACGTACGAACAGGAAAATATAATCAAAAAGTTCAAAGAAGGAACAGCTACAGAGGAAGACATAAAGCTACTGGAGCATCTAGGGAAGAATATTCCCGTAGGTTCAATTTGCGGTCTTGGGTACTCTGCACCAAATGCTATAATGGACGGCATAAAGAAGTTTAGAGACGAGTTTGAAGCCCACATAAGGGGAGAATGTCCTGCTGGAGTATGCTTTAAATGAGAAAAGTTATAGCCTCTCTGCTTATCATTACAGGCGTAAGCTTTGCTGCAAAGGAAAACCCAAAGCTACAACGGCTACTTGCAATAATTCAGGGTAGTTTTAACGACAAGGTTTACACAATATCTATGCAAAAGGCTAAAGAGTATCTGCAAATAGCCCCTAAGGATGATAAGTACAGAGAAAAAGTGGCAAAAATCTATGCTTACAGCTATATAAAGGCAAAAAAAGACCTTAAAGGCCTGATAGATTTTGCAGAAAAGAGCAACTTATCAAAGGAAACAAAGAAGTACATCTATAAACTTATACTTTCAAACACAAAAAACCCTGAGCTAAAAAAACTTGCTTTGAAAAAGCTTTACCAGCTTACAGGTGATAAAAAGTACCTTATAGCCTTAGCAGACTTTCTCTACAAACAAAAAAACTGGGGAGAACTGGTAAAACTAACTGACACAAAAGAAACATCTCTGTATAAACTCATTGCCCTATATAAACTTAAACGATACAAAGATGTTATCGCCTACACAGACAAAATGGCAAAGTTTCCGATAAAAGAAAAAGACCAAGTCTTGTACTATCGTGGTCTAGCTTTCTTAAAAACAGGAAAGATAAAAAAAGGAGTAGATACCCTTGAGGCTATTTCGTTTAAAACACCAGAAATCATCAACTACCTTGCAACTTATTATCTAAAGTCAAAAAACTACATATACGCAGAAAGGTACTTTAAAATCCTGTCCTTAGAGCCAAAGTATCGAGATTACTCTTACTTTTACCTTGGGTACATATACGAAAAAACCAACGAGCCAAAAAAAGCATATCAGATGTATAAAAAACTTTTAAACACA
>JALUFA010000017.1 GCA_027052485.1 Hydrogenothermaceae bacterium | reverse complement strand
AAAAGAAGCTCTACAGGAAAAACTCAAAGAGCTACAAATAGAAAAAAAACAGCTCAATGAAAAAATAAAAATCACGAAGGCAAAAAAATTACAGATTAAAGAGCTACAAAAGCAGATAGACTCTATAACATCAAAAATTACAGCTTTAAAACAGCAGCGTAAAGATATAGAAAACCTTATAAGATACACATCTTTAAAAGCTCCGTTTGATGGATACATCGCTAAAAAGTTTCGGTCTGTTGGTGAAGTTGTAGCATCTGGTATGCCTGTTTATGCAGTTGTTCCTCCTCCTCAGCAAACAAACTACTACATCCTCGTTTTACTTGAAGAGACAAAACTGAAAGGCGTAAAAGTAGGTAGTAAAGCGTACATAAAGATTGACGCTTACCCCGATGTTAAGTTTGAAGGCATTGTGAAAGAGATAAACCCAACAACCGCCGCAAAGTTTGCACTGGTTCCCAGAGACATAACTGCAGGGGAGTTTACAAAAGTCGTCCAGAGAATACCTGTAAAGATAGAAATCACAAAAGGAGACGTTTCCATCCTTAGGGTAGGTATGGGTGGAGAGGTAAAGATTAAACGAGATGAGTAATCAGCCTATCTACGAACGCATATCTTCAAGGGAAAGGGCTCTCATAACATTTATCGTTATGGCTGGTGCCTTTATGGCAGTGCTGGATACAACCATCGTTGATATTATCGTCCCTAAGATTACAGGTCCTCTAAGTACTGACCTTTACGGCGTCCAGTGGGTTATCACCGCCTACATGATAGCATCTGCAACCATGCTACTACTGGCAGACTGGCTGGATAAAAACTTTGGTTTAAAAAAGATTTATATCATCGGCGTGGCACTTTTTACCGTATCATCTTTTGCCTGTGGTGTGGCAAACTCCCTTGAAAGTATGATTGCCGCAAGGGTTTTTCAGGGGATAGGGGAGGCTTTAATAATGGCAACCTCCCAGACTATCCTCTTTGCCGTTTATCCTCCAGACAAAAAAGGTATAGCAATGGGTATCTTTGGTCTTGGTGTAAGCTTTGCCCCTTCTATCGGTCCAACCCTTGGAGGATACATTTCTGAGTATATAAGCTGGAGATGGGTATTCTTTATAAACGTCCCAGTTGGGATTTTAACGATACTACTTTCTATCTTTTACCTACCTGAAACATCTACAGCAAGGCAAAAAACCAGATTAAACTTTGTGTCTTTTTTCTTTTTATCGGTGTTTACAATAACAACCCTTATCATCCTCTCTAAAGGTCAGCAGCTTGGATGGTTTAACTCCGATTTTATCGTTTATATGGGTATTATTGCGGTTTACTCGCTCCTATTTTACATCCTGTCTGAAATGCTTTCAAAAGAGCCACTTATAGATTTTCGCATTTTCAAAATAAAAGAGTACTTCGTAGGTGTTTCTATATACTTTCTACTGCTTGGTTTTTCCATGTACCAGCTTTTTTATCTTCTTCCGATATACTTTGAGAAAGTAAAAGGCTATACGACCTTGGACGCTGGTATACACATACTAGCTTTTGCTGTGTTTATAGCTCTTTTCTCTCCTCTGGCAGGTATATTATCCGATAAAATCGGCGAGAAGTACGTCCTTTATATCTCTGCAGTTATATACCTGATAAGTTCTTTGTTTTTACTTCCAAAACTCGATTACTTTACTCCCGGATTTAAGGCGGCACTTATGACCGTACCCCTTGGTATATCCCTAGGAATGTTTTTTGCTCCTGTTTCTACCCTTGCCCTTAGAAAGCTTGGAGATAAAACTTCCCTTGGAACAGGTCTGCTCCACTACAGCCGCTTTATCGGAGGTTCATTTGGGACAGCAATTGCCACAAACGACCTTTACAAGTACACCTACCAGCATTTTGACGGAATAACCATAACCCAAAACTACTCGTACGTTGAGTTATTCCTGCAAAAACTAAAAACTATCTTTACCTATCTAGAACCTTCAAAGGCAGCTTTTTTAGCAAAAGCCGTAGTTTATAAAGTCCAGAACCTCTATGCCTTCAACTGGGCGGTGCAGGACACATTTTTTGTGGCAGGTTTGTTCGGTTTGATTGGAGCTTCGCCTCTTTTAATTCTTCTGATTGATGATGTAAAACTGTTTTTTAAAGCCTTTTTAAATTCTGGAAGTGTTAGAGATTAACTGATAGATAGGTCCTATTAGTCCAAGTACAAGTAAAAGCATAAATATTCCTAAAAATCCTATAATGATTGGCTCTATCATCTTTGCTATGTTTTGGGAAATGTAATCTACCTTTTGGTAGTAGTAATCGGCAATGTACTCAAGCTGGTTTTCAAGTTGTCCGGTCTGTTCTCCTACACTTATCATCCTGAGTATAAGAGGAGAAAAAACTTGATTTTCCCTCAACGCCTGAGAGAAGGTCTCTCCTAGAGCTATCTTTTCTCTAGCATCTCTTATAGCCCTCTTAAAAACTTCATTTCCCATAGCTCCTTCCATAATTTCCAAAGCCTGATACAAAGGTAGTCCAGCAGCAATCATAAGTTTTATATACTCTGCAAAAAATGCGTAGTTAAAGTTTAAAAGAATGTTTCCAAATATCGGAAATCGGAGAATAAGTTTATCTGTGTAATACTTAAACTTTTCTGATTTTTTTCTTAGTATCTTTATTAGAATAAAAAGTACTATCAAACCTGCAAAAACTAATAGTATATATTTTTGGGTATACTCGGACATTTTCATAATGATGATGGTTGTGATAGGAAGCTGCATATTAAAGTCTTTAAAAACTTGCAAAATTTTTGGCAGAACGTAGACCAGCCAGAAAATCATGGCTATAAGAATACTTACAAATGCAAAAGCTGGATATATAAGTGCCTGTTTTGCCTTCGCTTTTAGGTCTTCTATCTTTTTTAAGTGTTCTGCGGCATCTTTTAATGTTCTTTCTAAGCTACCTGTTTCTTCCCCAATCTTAAAAAGGGATACAACAACGTCTGAAAAGTACTTTCTGTACGGCTTTACTGCTTCCGAAAGTTGATAGCCTACCTGAATTTTAAAGGCAATATCCATTAACATATCACGGATGGCATCGTTTTCCGCATCCTGAGCTAAATCCTGAAGTCCAACGTTAAGGGGAAGTCCAGATTTTACGATAAGGTGTAGGTTTTCTAGTATCTCAATGATATCTTTTTTCTTAATCTTTACCCTGCTTCTATAAAAGGGAGAAAGAACTGTTGGTATCTTTTTTATTTTTACAGGGGTAAGTCCTAAAAACTCAAGGAGGGAGAAAACATCCTCCTCTTTTTCAAGTCGGAACGTTTTTTTTATCTTTTTGCCATCTTTGTCTATTGCTTCAACATAGTAAATAACCATTATCCGGTTACTCTTACAACCTCTTCAGGAGTGGTAATGCCTTTTAGCACCTTAACAAGTCCATCTTCTTTTAAGGTTCTCATTCCTTTTTCCCTAGCCTTTTCTTTTATTGCCAGTGGGGTATGACCTTTTACTATCATATCTGCTATTTCCTCATCCAGTATGAGTAGCTCTAAAATTAACGTTCTTCCCAAGTACCCGGTTTCTTTACAGTGTTCGCAACCTTTACCGTAGTAGAGGGTTAGCTCTTCTCCTAAGTCTTCAATATCTGTGTATAGTTTTATAGTTTCTTCGTCAAAACCAAACTTTAACAGTTCCTCAGCTTTAACAGTTTTTTCTGTTTTACAGAACCTACAAACTTTCCTTACAAGCCTCTGTGCTGTTATGGCATTGATACCTGAGGCAACCATATAATCACGAATACCCATATCTATCAGTCTTGGTATGGCGCTTACAGAGTCATTTGTGTGGAGGGTAGATAGAACCAAGTGTCCGGTTATGGACGCCCTAAGAGCCATCTCTGCGGTTTCTTCATCCCTTATCTCCCCAATAAGAATAACATCTGGGTCTTGTCTTAAGAAGTGTCTTATCGCCCTTGCAAATGTGTATCCAGCCTTTTCGTTTACCTGTGTCTGCTTAATAAACGGAAATTTGTACTCTATAGGGTCCTCAACGGTTAGTATGTTTCTCTCTAAAGCGTTAATCCTTCTTAGTGCTGCATATAAAGTGGTTGTTTTTCCTGAACCGGTAGGACCTGTAACAAGTACTATACCTTGAGGCTTTCTAAACTGCTCTTCCAGTTTCTCTAAAGTGTCTTCTTCAATGCCAAGGTTTTTAAGGTTAAACAGTGAAAGATTTTTTGAGAGCAATCTTAAAACGAGATTTTCCCCGTAAGCAGTTGGGACAGTTGAAACCCTAAGGTCGTAATCTTCCTCAAAGAACCTGTGGGTAAAAGAACCGTCCTGAGGCAGTCTTGTTTCTGCTATATCAAGTCCTGCAAGTACTTTTATTCTGGAAACAATTGCAGAGTGCATCTCTCTAGGTAAGGCGTAGTAATGCCTCATAATACCGTCAACTCTGAAGAATACGTGGGAGGCAATACTTTCAGGAGATATATGGATGTCTGTAGCCCTGTCTATAACGGCATGGTCTAGGATGAGGTCTACAAGCTTTGGAATATCTGCCGTTCCTCCTCCCTTCATAAATGCGTCTATAATGCGTTTAACTTCTTCTTCTATTGGATTTTCTAGTAAGAAGTAGTAAATCTCAATAAACTTTAAAATTGTGTCCTTATCTGATACGTATACCTCAACCTCTCGCCCTGCTCTTCTCCTTACTATGTCTATAGCATTAATATCATAGGGATTTGCCATTGCAATTTTTACAGAGTTTTCATCTACATCAAAAGGCAGGACTTCAAGCTGCTTTGCTATTGTTTTATCAAGAATTTTTAAAGCTTCTTTTGTTGGTGTGTACTGGGTCAGGTCTATAAATGGTTTTCCAGCCTGATAAGCTATAGCTTCTGCAATTTCCCTAGGTGATACAAATCCTAGCTCAACGAGAATTTCTCCTAAAAGCCCTGGTTTTATCTTTTGAACTTCTAAGGCTACTTTTATCTGCTCTTCCGTTACATAACCTAGCTCTTTAAGGAGCTGACCTATCGGTTTTCTTTGCTGGCTCATTTCTCAACCTCTCAAACATCTTTGAAAATGTTTTTGCAACAATTTGAGACTTTAGCTTTTGCCATGTTTTGTCGTTAGGGTATATCTTTTCTCCCTTTTCGGCAAGTCTCATTGCTTCGTCAAAAAACTCAACGTTTCCCGTAGCTTCTCCGAGTTTCATTAAAGCCAGTATCTCATTTACGAGTATCTGCTTAGATGAAAACTGCTGGTAGGTAAGGTCAGACCATTTTACAAATTCCATCAAAAACTTTATATCATCTTTTGTTAGTTTCTGTTTTCTTAAAACTACTTGTAAAGCTGTAGCAAGGAAAATTCTCTCTGCTGGAACATGCAAATAAACATTATTCAACGCAGGCTCAATAAGTGGGATATTTAGTGTTTTTGTTTTTACGTAATTTATCATGTACTCGTTCATACCCTTATAGGCTCTAAACGTTTCAATAAGTAAAATTGCAAGAATCACTGTTAAGCCGGTAGATAACCCAAGGTATAAAAATCTAAACCTTACCTGTTTTGTGTAGGAGTACGGGTAAGAGGCCAGAGCAAAAATGGTTAAGAAAATTACCTTGTGTAGAATTGAAAGCTCGGTAGGATACTCAACTAACAGATGAAAGCCTATAGGAATAAGAAGCAAAAGAAAAACTAAATACTCTGGATTTTCTTTCCATAAAAATCTTATCAGTTTAACAAGACCATAGAATAAAACCAGAATACTTAAAATTCCAAACAGTCCACTTTCAGCCAGTATCTTTAATATCTCGTTGTGGGGGTGAGAAACTGCATTTGCAGCGTACTTTTTTAGCTCTGGATGTTCCTTTAAGACCTTTTCCTGATACTTTGCATACTCTGCAGGATAGTTTCCTATGCCTATACCAAAAACTGGATTTTCCTCAAGCATCTTTAGGGAAACCCGATACATCAGTATACGCTGCATATTAGAGCTTACTTTGTCTTCTGTTAAAAACTTATAAGGATTTTCAGACAGTTTTGGAGGGATAACCTTAGAAATACCAAAACCTATGGCTATACCTAATAAAACAGATATAATTGCAATCTTATCAACTTTATAAGCTAATTTTTTCTTTAGTAGGAGGAGAGCTATAAAAAACAAAACAAATCCAATATACCCAGCCC
>JALUFA010000016.1 GCA_027052485.1 Hydrogenothermaceae bacterium | reverse complement strand
ATTATAACTGTTATAAAACACAAAAATAAGGCAGCTATGCTACTTAAATCTATACTTTTACTGACTTTGATATCTTATCTAGCTTCGTCTTTAGGTTTTTGGTATTACCTTCTTACAAAGAGCAAGATAGGCTCAAAGATAGGCTACTCTTTTTTTGGTTTGGGTTTTTTACTGGAGATAATCTATATAGGTGTTGCCGATTATGAGATAAAATCGTTTGCCCTAGCTTCTGAAAAAAACCTACCTCTTTTAATTTCCCTTATCTTAGGCGGTATATTTTACGGACTTTCTGTAAAGTACAAAGAGCAGTTAAAAGATTTTGGCTCAATCTTTGCACCTATAAACGTTTTTCTTATAGCTTTGGTCTTGCCAAATGTAGAAAAAGTTCAAAACACAAACAACAACCTATGGTTTTTACTCCATGTAATTTTTTCTACGGTTGCCTTTGGTTTCATTCTTGCAGCCGTAATTATTGCTATTATCTATATATTTACCGACCGAGATTTAAAGAAAAAAAAGCTGGATTCGTTCTTTGTCAGTAAGTTTTCATCATCTCTGGCCGTTTTAGAGAGTATAGGTTTTAAGCTAAACGTTCTAGCCTTCATATCCCTTAGCTTGGCTCTTATCGCATCTTCCATATGGTCTAGTCTGTACCTAGGCAAACACTGGCTTTGGGATTATAAACAGGTTGCCTTGCTTGTTTTATGGATGTACTACGGTTTTCTCGTTCATTACAGACTGATAAAAGGAAAAAGGGGAAAAGAGGTAGCCTACCTCACTATAGTTGGAGGTATACTAGCCACTGTTGTTTTCTGGCTGCTAAAGCATCCTAGCTATTAGCTTTTTAAAAGCTGGGATACCTTAAAGATAGGGTAAAACTCAAAACCATCTTTTCTTATATTCTCTTCCCCACCTTCTTCTCTATCAACAATTGCAATGATTCCTAAAACTTCCAGCCCTTCTTTCTGGGCAACCTTTGCAGCCTTAAGAGAAGAACCTCCAGTTGTAACCACATCTTCAAGGATAAAAACTTTATCTCCTGCTTTCACATTTCCTTCAATCTGTTTCCCTGTTCCGTGTTTCTTTGGTTCTTTTCTCACTACAAATGGATTAACAGGATTTTTTTGTAGATACGAAACCATGGCAGTAGCATAAGCTATTGGGTCTGCTCCTAGAGTTAAACCTCCTACAGCATCAACAGGTTTATCTTTGATAAAGTCATAAATGATGTTTCCTATAACGTATCCGCCTTCTGGGTCTAGAGTGATTGTCCTCAGATCTAGATAGTAATTACTCATCTTACCTGACGAAAGTTTAAAAATAGGCTCATCTGCCACTTTTAGTGCTCTTTCTTTAATTAGCTCTTCCAACCTTTTCTTGTAATCCATTTACCTCTCCTGTTGATTTATACTTCCTAGATTTTTACTTCTTTCCATAGCTTGTTGAGATAGATACTCTTTCCCAAATTTTTGTAAGTTTTCATACTCTGTACTGAAAGTATCATAATGCCTTTCTTCATCTAGTATCACCGTTTCAAAAAGTTGTTTTGTTCCAGCATCTAAAGCCTGACCGCACTCTAAAGCAAAT
>JALUFA010000015.1 GCA_027052485.1 Hydrogenothermaceae bacterium | reverse complement strand
GTACTTACTCATCTATATACGTTGCTGCACCTATCGTTGTTGACCTTGAAAGGTTTCTTAGAAAAAGAGTTGCAAAAGAAACGGCAAAAGCTTAAACTCCTACAAAAAAGTTCTTGCCGTTGAGCTTTTTTTTCTTTATTTTTCCCTCCTTCTCTAGTTTTTGTAAAATCATTTTTGAACGGAATGAAAAGAGAGTTTCCACATCCTCTTCTGTCAGAGGTCTTTTTTTCAGGGTGTTTAAAATATCCTCTTCGGTTAAATCAAAATCAGGTGTGTACTGGTACTTTCGTTCAACCACATTAACAGGTAAGTCATACTTTTCAAACACTCTCGCAAGTTCATACAGAGTTTCATCATCCGCAGGAAAAACCCTGTAAGCTGGAGGCCTGTCAACGGTGCCAAGGTCTATACGGTAAGGTTTTATCCCACTTAAGAACTGGGCGATTTTTTCCATCTCTTCTAAACTGTCATTTACAAACCTTACAACCAGAACCTCTATTAAGAGCTTTCCTCTGTAAATTTTTGAAAACTCCTCTATGCCATTGAGTATTGAGGATATATCTACGCCATTCAATGGCCTATCTACCTTTTTAAAAACGTCAGGAGATATAGCGTCCAGCGAAAGCTTTACATAATCAAACTTTTGTAGTGTCTGTTGGACTTTTTTATCATCAATTGTTGAGCTGTTGGTTAGTATAAGGGTTTTTGTATCTCCTTTTATTTTGTTAATCTCGTCTATTAGCCTGTCAAGATATGGGTACAGGGTAGGTTCTCCATTTGCAGTGATGGTTATAACGTCCGGTTTTTTGTTTGAGGCTAGAAAATCCTTAAGCTCTGTAAGTATATCTTCTGGAGGTGGTGGATTTTTTATTTTATCTGTAGGTTTTGCTGCTCCAAGCTCACAGTACAGACAGTCAAAATTACAACTTTTCTTATCTGGAGATAGGTCTACCCCTAGAGAAACGCCAAATCTACGTGAGTACACAGGTCCAAAAAGGTATCTATACGCCATTTAAAACTCATTGTTGTAAGTGTTATTATTATTAATGATATCCCAATTTTAAGGTGCATCTATGAAAAAGATAGCAATACTTTTAGATAACTACGTTGAGGAAGTTGAGTTTATATACCCATACTACCGTTTTCAGGAAGAAGAGTTTGAGGTTGACGTTATCTCTTCAAAAGTTGGAGAGTTTAAAGGGAAAAACGGTTTAATATTCCACTCCAATAGTGAAGTTGACCCAAGAAAGGCAAGTGAGTACGACGGTATCTTTATACCCGGTGGTTATGCCCCTGACAGGTTTAGAAGAGATGAAAGGATTGTTTCGCTTGTAAGAGATGCCTACAATATGGGAAAGATTATTGGGGCTATCTGCCACGGGCCGTGGCTTTTAATCTCGGCAAAGATAGTAAAGGGTAAAAAGATTACAGGCTTTTTCTCCATAAAAGATGACCTTGTTAACGCAGGAGCAATCTACACCGGAAACCCTGTGGAAATAGACGGAAACATCATCACAGGAACAGACCCTAAAGCTATGCCAAAGATGGTTAAAGAGTTTATTAGGATGGTAAAAGGTTAACCTTCCCACCTCTGATAAAGGTTGTGTTTAACTCTGAAAGCATCAAGCACTTTTCCTGCTACAAAGTTTACCATATCGTCAATGTTCTTTGGTTTGTGGTAAAAGGCTGGAGAGGCAACGGCTATATCGCAGCCTGCCTTCTTTGCTTTTAGCATGTTTTCTAGATGGGTTAACGACAGTGGCATCTCTCTTAAGAGCAAAAACGTTTTTACATTCTCCTTTAAAGCTACATCACAAACCCGATGGATGAGGTTCTGTGCTATTCCATTTGCGATACACGCTAGGGTATTCATAGAACATGGGGCAACAATAACACCTTTAAACTCAACAAGTCTTGAACCACTGGCGATAGGAGATGCGATATTCCTACAGTTTTCTAATATGACATTCTGATTTACTAAACTTTTCAAATCTTCTCTTTTTATTCCTTCTTCTCTTTCAAGCACTATATAGCCGTTTTGAGAAATCAGCAAGTACACCTGATTGTTTTTTGAAAGTTCCTCCAAGATTTTTAGGCCGTATCTAACACCGCTCGCACCGGTTATACATAAAACGTACTTATCCATCTGTTATAATTTTTCCTGTTTATCTTAGGGTGGGTTTAAATAATATATATGGATAGCAATCAAATCTCAAAACTAGCGTATGCTGTTCTCATTCTGGAAAACCAACCTGAGCTTATAGATGAGATAGTAGAGTTTCAAAAAAACATACACAGACGGGTTGATAGGCTGGTTAGTAATCAAAAAGGTCTAGCGTGCAAAAAGGGATGTGATTACTGTTGCTACGGCTGGGAAGTAAAGGCAACCATTCCAGAGCTTTTCCTTATGGTTAAGCAGCTAAACAGTTTAACTGAAGAAAAGAGGGTAAAAATTTATAAAGATTTGAAGGATTACACTCAAAAACCCCACGATGAATGGAAAAAGTGCCCCTTTTTAGAAAACTCTCTGTGTGCCATCTACGATGCTAGACCTTTTGTTTGTAGAACGTACTCGTCTTACGATGAAAGTCTGTGTAAAGAAAAAAAGGAGTTTACGTTTCCCAAGTTCATAAAGGATGCTGTAGAAATTGTTAAAAATGAGGAAAATAAAATAACCGAGGAGCTAAAGCCCCTCTTTGAAACCAAAGCCTCTATCCTAAACATCCAGTTTGACGAAGAGGATAAACTTTTCTATATAAATCTCTTAAATAGACTGATAATTAAGCCTCTCTAAACATTTTCTTCACTTTTTCTCTCAGTTTATACAGGAAGTAGTAGAGCAGCGGTACGTATATTAACGTTAGGAATGTACCTACGATTAGCCCACCGATTGCTACTGTTCCAAGGGGAGCCAGTCTTTCAAGCCCTAGAGCCCACCCTAGGGCAATTGGTATCATACCTGCCGATGTACCAAAGGCTGTCATCAGTACTGGTCTTGTTCTAACTCTGATACTATCAATGATTGCCTCTTCTATAGACTTTCCTTTTTCTAGAGCCATGTGTATGAAGTCTATAAGAAGGATTGAGTTTTTTGTGATAATTCCAGCCAGTAGGACTATACCCATTAAACCAGGCATTGATTGGTGATATCCCATAATCAGTATAGCCCATGATGCACCTATGACAGATAGAGGTATAGCAAAAATAACTGCAATAGGTGCCAGAAACGAACCAAAGGCTGGAGCAAGTGCGAAAAATAGGAGGAGTATGCCAAACAGTATAGCCTTTAGCATTCTAAACATAGCATCATTGAGTAGTTTTATATCCCCTTCGTTTGATAGGGTGTATCCTAGAGGAAGTTTAAAGTTTACCTGTTTTAAAGCTTTATGGAAGTTTTCAACAATGTGTGTGATTGCAGCCTTTTCTCTGTATCCAAGAATATCCAGTGTATAAGTT
This sequence comes from Hydrogenothermaceae bacterium, assembly GCA_027052485.1. Taxonomy (GTDB): domain Bacteria; phylum Aquificota; class Aquificia; order Aquificales; family Hydrogenothermaceae; genus Hydrogenothermus. The sequence continues at coordinate 2,776 of JALUFA010000015.1, read as the reverse complement.
AGTCCTTCTCTTGTAATAAGGGTTGGTTCTAGCTTTCTTTTTAGAGTAGCTACCTGTGTTAGAGGTATTTTACCCTTGGGAGTGTCTAGGTAGTAATGTTTTAGGTCTAGCTCGGTATCCCTATCCTTTTTGGGAAAGATTACTCTTATGGCAAGGCTCTTCTCGTTTGGAACTGCATAAAGGGAAACTGTAGCCCCTCTTATCTTTCCTCCGATTTGTGAGGCGATTTTGTAAGGTGTAAGACCGTAAAAAAGGGCTTTTTGATAGTCTATCTTCACATCATAAACAACTTTGTCGTAGTCCCACTTTCTATAAACGCAGGCAAGGCCTTTCGTGTTGTACGCTGCCTCTAAGACTTTATCTCCTAACTTGTCTAGGACTTTTAGGTCATCGCCACTAAGCCTTGCATCCAGATTTCCCTTAATAGTAGAAAGTGGGGTTGCTCCATAATCAAAGATTGCGACGTACTTGATGTTTGGTATCTGCCATATCTGTTTTCTTAAGTCCCTTTCTATATCCCAGATTGTTTCCTTTCTATGAAATCTGTCAATATAATGGATTGTTAAGGATATCATCTGTGGAGTGTTCCCGCTTCCTATTGTTAAGACCCCCGGTTCTGAACCTACGGAGATAGAAAACATCTCAACTCTTTTATCTTTTTTCAGGTTTTGGGATATCTTTTTAACGATATTTTCAACCTGATTGATTGAAAGATTACTGTCTGCAACCACTACACCTTTTACGATACCTGTATCCATTGGAGGCATAATCTCCCTTCCAACGAGGGGCATTATCACCCTCATACTAACAATGAAGAGCATTATGACAACCACAAAGTACGGTATAGCTAAAAACTTCTTTCTGAATACGAGTTTTACAGCTCCTGTGTAAAAGTTTTTTAGAGGCTCTAGAATAAACTCAGAGATTTTGTAAACAATCTTTTCAAATCTGTTCTTTTCTCCAGACTTTTTGAGTAAAAACGGAGCCAGAAGAGGTATTAGTGTAACAGACACAAAGTAGGAGACTATAACTGCTATTAAAAGAGTTCCTGCAAGGGGTCTAAATATCCTTTGAGGGTAATCTCCAACAAAGAGTAGCGGTATTAAAACAACGGAAGTTGCTATCGTCCCTGCTAAAACTGCAAAGATAACTTCTTTTGTTCCGTTAACAACAGCCTGTTTTATAGGCTCTTTTAGCTCGTAAAGGTGTCGTTCTATGTTTTCAAGGATAACAATTGCATCGTCTACAAGCATTCCAAGAGCTAGGATGATTGCTGTAAGGGTAACGATATTAAACTCAAGGCCTATAAGCCACATTATTCCAATTGTTATTGCATAAACAAACGGTATAGATATACCGGCAATAATCATCTGGCGGATGTTTGCAAGGAAGAAGAAGATTACAACTGCAGTTATAACAATAGCATCCCTTAAGGCTTCAAGCATATTGATATTACTTAGTCTGATTATCTTCTCCTGACTGTCTGAGATTTCAAACTTCAGGTCTGGAAATTGGGCTTTGAGTTTAGGGATAATTGATTTTACTTCGTCTATCGTTTTTAAAGCGTCTCCTGTTGGCTGTCTTTGGATGGCAAGAGCAACTGCCTTTTCTCCGTTTCCATAGTATAGAGAGTGGTTTATATAAGTGCCAAACTTAACGGTTGCTATGTCTTTAAGCTTAAGATTTGGTCTAATCTGGAGATTTTTTAGTTTTTCTAGGTCGTTTTGTCTGTTTAAAGATTTTATTAAAAACTCGTTATTTTTATTTAAGACTATACCAATCGGAATATCTGCGTTTATCTGCTGGATTTTTCTTATGATTTCTGAGTATGAGATTTTGTACTGTCTTAGTTTTTCCTTATTGATGTTTATTAAAACTTCCTTTTTATATCCTCCAAAAACATCAACGTTTGCTACATTTTTTAGTTTTAAAAGCTGGTTTTTTATCTGGTTTTCTGCAAGTTGCCTTACATCTGCAAGAGATATGTTAGGGTTTTTAGGAGATACAGACAGTACCATTACTGGAGGGGTAGCGTCGGTGATTTTGTATATCTGGGGCTCTTTTATACCTTTAGGAAGTATTGACCTTACCTTGTTAACCTCGTTTTGTACGTCGGAAACTGCCTGATTGATATCTTTTGAGTAATCAAACTCTACCTTTATGGAGGCTATCTGGTCGTTAATAACAGATGATACGTTTCTAACCTTATCTATCGTGTAAAGTCTCTGCTCTATCGGTATAGCTACGTTTTCTGCCATATCAGTTGCAGATGCTCCCGGCTGGAAGACAACAACCGCAACCTGAGGTCTGTTAACATCTGGGAATAGTTTTTGTTTTATCTCAAAAAAACCAACAATACCGAGCATAGATAGGGCTAAGATTAAGGAAAGTACAAAGTGAGGTCTCTTTAGCACAAACTCAACGATAGATTTAGTCATTTTCCGCCCCTATAACCAGTTTTCCTTTTTTTCCAAATGAAAGCAGTCTAAGTTTGCTTTCCTCTGCTACGGCTACCGGTGTACCCTCAGTAATATTTCCACTTATAACAGCGTACTTTTCATTTTCTCCTAACAGTTTTACAGGGATTTTTACAAACTTATCGTCTTTTACAGTAAGGACAAACGTACCATTTGAAAGGTGAAGGATTGCGTTTCTAGGGACAATAAAACCTGAAACTTCACGGTTGATAGATATGTGCTGGATAGAGTTTGAAGGTATCCCTTGTAGTCTTTTTGTGTAGATTTTTACAACCTTTAGGTCTCGTTGGCTTGCTGAA
>JALUFA010000014.1 GCA_027052485.1 Hydrogenothermaceae bacterium | reverse complement strand
TATCCAAGAAAAGCAAAATGAATGGAATGAAAGACAAAATCAATTGAATGAAAGAAATAACCATTCTTTTGAAGGAAGAGGAGAAGGTAGAGGGGAGTTCAGAGGCAGATAGTCCCCTGTTCTCCTTTAGGCCGCGGCTAATATGGGAGGTTTCTCGCCTCCCCTTTTTAAGATAAAAACACATAAAAAAAGGAGGACAAAATGAAAAAAAAGATTATCACATTTACCCTTGCCAGTGCTAGTCTTAGCTTTGCGTTTACTGACAGTGATTTAGACGGAGTTGATGATGCTGTTGATAAGTGTCCTAACACACCTTTTACCCAAATAGTAGGTCCAGATGGATGTCCTGTCGGAAGAATAGGTCAAGAAAGAAAGAGTGGAAAAAGGGGAACTTTTTACTTTAAATTAGGTGGAGGTTTTAGCTCCGAAAATTCTAAGACAACCACCACATCTTCTGTATCGTTAGCCTATGCGTATCAAAACTGGTATTTATCTTTTTCATCTACCTACTTTATACATGATGATAATGTTGGCAAAGGCGGTATGGGAGATAGCTTTTTATACGGCAGCTACTCTAAGTTCATAAAAAATGTGTATGCTACAGTTGGACTATCAACAAAAATCCCAACTGGGAGCAATGACTTTAGTGATAAAAAAGTAGATATCACCCCATCTGTAAGTCTTGATTATATTCGTGGCAAAGATGATTACTTTGTTTATTACGGCTACACCTTTAAAGGAGACAGCTCACTGAAAGACGTACAAACTGCTTCAGTAGGAGCTGGGTACCAGTTTACAAAGAAGTTTTATGGTAGTTTATCTTTAGATTGGGCTACATCTGCTATTGATAGAAAAAGTAAGTACACCTCAAGCTTATTTGCCCTTTACAACTTTACAAAGAGGTACTACACAACGTTAAGCTACAGCTATGGTCTAAACAGTCGTGCAACCGACCACTCGGCACTACTAAAGCTAGGAGTAAGGTTCTAAGATGAAAAGGCCTAAAATTCTCCTTGTTGAAGATGACGAGGTTCTCGCCTCGTCGTTAAAAAAGTTCTTAACTCTAAACGGATTTGAGGTAGATACAGTTCCATCTTACGCTCAAGCTGCGGATAAAACCTTTGAAAATAAGTACAGCCTTTACATTTTTGATATAAACCTGAAAGATGGAAGTGGCATAGACCTGCTTGAAGACCTTAGATTTTCAGAGGATAACACACCAACAATCTTTATAACGGCTTTACAGGACATTAACTACATGATTAAAGGCTTTAATGCAGGAGCTCAAGATTACATAAAAAAACCCTTTGACCCAGAAGAGCTCCTAGTAAGGATAAAAGCGAGATTATCACAAAAAAGTAGTAATGAATACCAAACTGAAAAACTCCAGTATAAAGATATAACCATTGAAGGAAACAACGCACTCAAAGATGGTAAAAATTTAGAGTTAGGAGAAGTTCAGCTAAACCTACTAAAAACATTAATTAAAAACCAAGGTAAAATAGTTCCTAAAGAAAATTTACTTGATTTACTGCATAACCCCTCAGATACAGCTTTAAGAGTTAACCTTTCAAAACTTAAAAGAAAAACAGGCCTTCCAATAAAAGCGGTAAAAGGT
>JALUFA010000013.1 GCA_027052485.1 Hydrogenothermaceae bacterium | reverse complement strand
GAATTAGATTTTTAGGATTTTCAGGGAGATAGTGGGGATTTTATTTAATGGAGCGGGAGACGGGACTCGAACCCGCGACCATCTGCTTGGAAGGCAGATGCTCTACCAACTGAGCTACTCCCGCATATCAAGAATGGTGGAGGAGGCAGGATTCGAACCTGCGCAGGCATACGCCAGGAGATTTACAGTCTCCCGCCATTGGCCAGGCTAGGCGACTCCTCCATATTCTCTTAAAGAGCTGGCGGTGGGACTCGAACCCACGACCTGGTGATTACAAATCACCTGCTCTGCCGACTGAGCTACGCCAGCAACCCTCAAACGGGATAAATATAATAATATACTTTTATAGATTTGTCAACTATCCACCTATACTTGAAATCAACATTGAACTGGTAGTTGTTGAAACTCCCCAGAATATAGTTGGGTAAATTCCAAGGAACAGAACGATAAAGGCCATGAGGATTAATATGGCTTTCTCTGCTCCTGTAAATTTAAATGATGGTAGGTTCTTTTCAGGTTCATACATATACATGTAAGATACAACTTTTAAGTAATATCCTGCAGAAACTGCACTCATAACAACAAGTACGACTGCAAGCCACCAAACATTAGACCCGATAAGAGCTAAAAATACACCAAGTTTTCCCATAAATCCTACAGTTGGAGGTATTCCAAGCATTGAGAACATGAATACAAGCATTAGTAGTGCCATAAGTGGAGAACGTTTTGAAAGACCTTTAAAGTCATCTAAATGATTAGTCCATCCTTCATGTTTTTCAAAAGCAGTTAAGAAAACAAGAGCACCAAGTGCCATAAAGATATACACAAGAGAGTAAAAGATGAATGCTGCAAATCCCATTCCTGTTGGAGCTGCCAATGCCGCAGTGATGTATCCTGTGTGAGCGATAGATGAGTACGCAAGCATTCTCTTGACGTTTTTCTGTCTTAAAGCTACAAAGTTTCCTAAAATCATAGAGGCTGCTGCTAGTAGCGCCCACGCAAAACCCCATTCATCTGAAGAAAATGGAAATGCCTCGACAAGTACTCTCAGTATTACTGCATAAGTAGCAACCTTTGCGGTAACTGCCATTAGATTCATTATAGGAGTTGCTGAACCTTCATAAGCATCAGGCGTCCAGTGGTGGAAAGGAACCGCGGAAGCTTTTAAGGCTAATCCGATAACAAGTAAGATAAGACCTCCAATAATACCAACAGATAAATCTTCGGATATGGCAATTTTTGCTATCTCAGAAAAATCAAATGTTCCTGTAGCACCGTATAAAAGAGCTATTGCATAACTGATAATGGCTGTACCAACACCGCCGATAATCAGATATTTAAATGCACCTTCCTTTGATTTATAGTCTAAATCTTTATACTTTTCATCCTTTGGTCTAAACATACCAACGAGAACATAAATGGTTATAGACATAAGCTCTAGACCAATGTAGAAGGTAACAAGGTTAGGAGATGAGACCATTATCATCATACCTAGTAGAGCAAAGAGGGTTAAATAGTAAAACTCTCCAAAGTAGGCTTTTTTACTTTCAAAGTAAGGTCTATACGTAGCAACAATAAAGATAGTAGACAAGATTAGAAAGAGTTTAAATAGCAGAGAAAAACTATCAACTACGTAAAGGCCGTAAAGGGTTATATCTCCCTGGCTTATGGTGAATATAGATATTAAAGCCGTAAAAAGGCCTATAAGGGTTATGCCTGTGATAAGAGTTCTGTTTTTTGAAAAAAGCTCTACAAATAAAACCACAAAAGCAGTTATTAAAACTATAATCTCGGGGATTAAAACCGATAGATTAGGAACACCTAATCCAGTAACTAACTGTTCTATTATTGACATCCCTCTAGCCTCCTAATACCTTTGAAAGAATAGCTGCTGAAGTGTTGTTAATTAAATCTATCCACCATTTTGGATAAATACCTATTATAAACATCAGAACGATGAGAGGGAAAAATGCTAAAAATTCAGAAGCTGTTAAATCTTTTAACTGTCTCCATTTATGCTTTTTCTCCTCATCAATCTCATCTTCAACAAACATTGTGTTGTGGTATAGCCTTAGAGTGTACGCAGCTCCAAGTACAAGTGCACTACCAGCTAAAGCTGCAAATAAAATGCTCTGTTTAAATGTACCAAGTAATGCCAAAAACTCTCCAACGAAACCTGATAGTCCAGGTAGCCCTACTGAAGCCATAACTGAAATCATAAAGAATGTTGCAAAAACAGGTACGTATCTGGCCATACCTCCTAAATCTTTCATCTCATAGGAGTGGGCTCTCTCATAAATCCAACCTGCAGCCAGAAATAAAGCAGCTGACGTTAGACCGTGGGAAATCATTGTTATAATTGCACCATTCATTCCTTCCATGTTAAGGGCAAATGTTCCAAGGGTTACAAACCCCATGTGAGAAACTGAGGAGTAAGCGATAACTCTTTTTATATGGGTTTGGGCAATAGCCATCATTGCTGTATAGATTATTGCAATAACCCCAAGGGTAAACATTACGGGCATAAAGTATTTAGACGCTTCTGGAAACCAAGGTACTGAAAATCTAACAAAACCGTATGTACCCATCTTTAGTAGTACTGCAGCAAGAATTACTGAACCTGCAGTAGGAGCTTGAACGTGGGCTGCTGGAAGCCACGTGTGGAATGGCCACATAGGGACTTTAATAGCAAATCCTAACGCTAAAAGTAAGAAGAATATTATCTCAAGGTTAAATGGTAGGTTTAGGTTTATTAAATCAAAGTAGCTAGTAGATAGCTTTCCATAGTGGAAGTACTGGTAAACGTAAAGACCAACAACACCTAAAAGAAGAAATAGAGAACCAAAAAATGTATATATAAAGAACTTAGTAGCTGCATAAATTCTTTCAGCATATCCCCAAACACCGATAATGAGGAACATTGGAATTAACATAGCTTCCCAGAAGATATAAAAGAACACCAAGTCCCAAGCTACGAAAACCCCGATACACGCAGCCTCAAGAACAAGGAAAGCTATAAAGTACTCTTTGACTCTCTTTTTAATATTAGTACTCCATATGAAGGATATAAGAAATGACAGGGCTGTAAGCCAGTACATAGTTAAACTTAAAGCATCAACCCCTACTTCGTAGCTGACTCCAAACTGAGGTATCCAAACATACTTTTCATAAAACTGAATTTTATAGCTCGAGTAGTCATAGGCAAAAAGCATCCACGTAGATATAGCAAATACTATAGCTGAAACTACAATACTGATTGGTTTTGCCCACTTCTTATCTAAGAAAAACAGTATCGCTGCTGCAATAAGAGGTAGCAGTATCGATATTGTAAGCCACGGAAAGCTAGCTGGCTCAAACTCAAAAGTCATCCTCATCCTCCATTATTTACTTAATAAGTAAGAACAGGCCTAAGAATATTGCCATTGCTATAAGCATCTGTAGTACATAGGCGCTGATTCTTCCGGTTTGTGTAAGGGCTAGTTTATGTCCTGTCCATACTGCAAGTTTTCCTGAACCGTCAACTATACCATCAATTATTAGTTTGTCTCCAACATACCATAGGAACTTAGACAGTTTTAGATATCCTCTAACAAATACAGCGTAGTAAAAGTGGTCGAAGTACCATCTGTTATAGAAAAGGTTGTATAGGGGTCTAAACGTTTCTCCAAGCCATTTGTAGCTGATAACCTGTTTTTGATAAATAAGGTAAGCTGCAAATATACCAGCTAAAGCTGTTAAGAGGGTTAGTATTCCTAGTGGAGATGTTAGAGACTCAATTAAAAACTCTATAGCATCCTCTGGTATATGAACGTGTTCTGCCCTAGATAATCCCTCTTCCATAAGTTTTTTAGTAGCTTCTGGAGCATAACTGTCTGGCATTGCCCTTGGGTCTAGGACTGGTCTTAGATACTCAAAGAAGAACTCTCTAAAGAAACCTAGAACAGTTGTAGCCGCCGCTAGAACGATAAGAGGCATCGTCATATTCCATGGAGATTCATGAACGTGTTTCTTTATGTGTGGGTCTAAGTGGTCTCCATCCTCAAAAACTAGGAAGTACAGTCTAAAAATATAGAAAGCTGTTAAACCTGCACCAATCCAAAGGAAGAGCCAAACAACCCAGTTTATATGGTACGCAGCTTCAATAATTGGGTCTTTGGAGAAAAATCCTGCAAAAGGAGGAATTCCGGCTAGAGATAACGCACCTACTAAGAATGTGGCTGCAGTTATTGGCATGTACTTTCTGAGCTGACCCATCTTCCATATATTGAGGATGTGGTGAACTCCTATTAGAACTGAACCTGCAGCTAAGAATAATAGCGCTTTAAATGTTGCGTGAGATGTAAGGTGAAACATTCCATCTATAAATCTTCCCAATCCCTCCGCTGCAAACATGTATCCAAGCTGGGACATAGTTGAGTAAGCAATGATTCTTTTGATGTCATTTTGAACTAGGCCAATAGTTGCTGCAACAAAAGCAGAAGCTGTTCCTATATAAAGGACAGTATCTAACGCAACAGACGAAGAGGCAAAAATTGGCATTAATCTAGCTACCATATAAACCCCTGCTGCAACCATAGTAGCTGCGTGGATTAGAGCTGAAACTGGAGTTGGACCTTCCATAGCATTTGGAAGCCATATATGGAGTGGAATTTGAGCTGACTTACCTACTGCACCACCAAACAGCAGAAGAGCGATAGCTGTTATAGTCCAGTATCCAGCTTCAGGAAGTTTTGCAAATATATCTAGATAATCTAACGTTCCAAACACAACAAAGGCTAAAAGCACACCAATAAGAAAAGACCAATCCCCGACCCTGTTAACGATAAATGATTCAAATGCTGCGTTAACTGCAGACCTCTTATTGTGATAATAGCCAATAAGCAGGTAAGATACTAAACCAACCCCTTCCCATCCAAAGAAAAGCTGAACCAGGTTGTCAGAAAGGGTAAGCATTAACATCATAAATACGAATAGAGAAAGGTAGGCAAAGAATCTAGGATATCCCGGTTCACCTCTCATATAACCTGTAGCAAAGATAAAGATAAATGTTGAAATAACAGTAACAACACATGACATTAACGCAGAGAGGGGATCCCAAAGTAGACTAACGGTAATGTTGTAATCACCTAAGGGCATCCATGTAAAGAGTTTTAAGTCGTAATGTCCTCCGTGTTCGTGAACGTGTAGGAAACCTATAACAGCAGCAACTGCAGAGATTGCAACTCCAATAACAGCCACAATTCCAGATAGAGGTTCCTTTAAAAATTTAAATCCAAAAATTCCAATAATTATTGATGCAATCAATGGCGAGAAAGGTATTATCCATAGGTAGTTTAAGTTCTCCATCCTTCTCCTCTACAGTTTTAGTTCTGTTAGTTTTTCTACATCTACATCTTTCTTTAGTCTATATATAGCAACAATAAGACCTAGCCCTACTGCCGCTTCTGCAGCTGCTATTGTCAGTATGAAAAATACAAAAATCTGCCCTGCAACATCATGAAGTTTCATATCAAACGCTACAAAGGCTATGTTTACTGAGTTTAGCATAAGCTCAGTTGATATAAGCACTGTAATTATATTCTTTCTAACAATAATACCTATTAGACCAAGTACCATTAATAAACCACTCAGTACGATGTAATACTCGTATGGGATAGACATCTCACGCCTCCTGATGAACGTCTTCTTTTTTTCTTCCTATGATTATTGCTCCTATCATAGCAACCAACAGAATGAGGGAAGCAACTTCAAATGGGAATAGGTACTTGGTAAATAAAAGCGTACCTATAGCCTTTGAATTTCCTATTTCATTTATAACTCTCTCATCAAATATTCCCGTTGCAGACTGCCATGCACCGTATAAAGCCACGTATGCGAGTTCTAGAAAAAGGATAAATCCAAATGGAATGGAAAGAAGCATGTATTTTCCGTCAACGGTTTTTCCTTTATATTCTGGGACTGTAGAGATTACCAGTACGTAAAATACAACAATCGCTACAGCGTAAATCAAAATTTGAAGTGCTCCGACCAGTTCTGCACCTAGGGTGAAAAATAATCCAGAGACCATAATGAGCGTTGAGACAAGGGCTAAAACTGTATAAACGATATTTTTCCCAAAAACTACATAGATAGCTGACAGCACGGCAAGTGTTGAAAACGTCCAAAATGCTAATGCATTCAAGTCCATTCTATATGCCCCCACAGTTTTTCTCGATTTTTATCATCAGGCCAAATTCTATCTGGTTCGTTATATCTTCTTCTATCATAATCAATTCCGCGTTTTTCCATATCGTCAAGAT
>JALUFA010000012.1 GCA_027052485.1 Hydrogenothermaceae bacterium | reverse complement strand
GACAATTAGGATCTGGAGAGTTTCAGGAGTAGTAATTAAAATATGAGGTGGATGACGGGATTGAAAGGATCTATCTTTTTGAGAAGTGTCCCCGTGCCTAAGGGCAACTCTCAACCCTAATTTATCAGCCCATTTTTTGATCCTAGCAACCATATCCCGATTAAGGGATTTAAGGGGTGTAATATAAACTATTGAGATCGGTTTTAACATATCCTCAGATCCATTCACAAAACGATCTAAGAGGGGCAAGAGAGCCGCCTCAGTCTTACCAGTTCCTGTAGGCGCAGTTATAAGGACATCTTTACCTTCAACTATTTTAGAATAAGCCTTTTCCTGGATAGGAGTTAGAGATCCAAATTCATCAATTATTAACTGTTTAACATCCATAGCGCTAAATTTAAGGATAGTTATTTAAAAGAACTTTATCATAACTAAAAGTGGTAATTTAAAAAAAGAGGTGAGAAATTGAATAAGGCAATTTTTATGGGCATCTTCTTGACCATAGCAGTATTGTTTATGGCTGGATGTACAACCCCAAACACGCCGAGCGATCAAGGAAACCAAACCGTTTCCAATGTTAGCACAGGAGGTAATTTAGAAGTTCCTCAGGAGGTTCAATCAGATCTAATAACTATAGTGAAAGATATATTCTTCTTACAGTATGGTCAAGATTTAGAGGTAGAGTATGACCACGCAGTAGATAAAGGAAGTTTCGTGGAAGTAACGTTCAAAGTAGAAGGAAACACTGTTCCAGTTTATGTAAGCAAAGATTATGAATATGTATATTCAGTATTACAAGCTCCTCAGAAGAGAACTGAAGCACTAGATCAGTTAAACGCCGCTAGGAAACAATTGGAAGATAGACTAAAACCTCCCGAGGTTGACAATAAGAATGATAAACCCAAGGTGGAATTATTCGTTATGAGTTATTGTCCCTATGGATTACAGGCTGAGAAGGCTCTATTACCCGTAGTGGATCTATTAGGTGATAAAGCAGATTTCAGCATAAAATTCGTAAATTACGCTATGCACCCCACAAAAGGCGAGGTAGAAGAAAACACTGTTCAATATTGTATCCAAAAAGAGCAGAACGATAAATATTGGGACTATTTGAAGTGTTTCGTCGATAAAGGTGATCAGGAGACATGTTTGGAGCAGGCAGGAGTTGATAAGGAAAAATTAGACGCTTGTTATAATAACACCTTCGAGCAATATGGATTACAGGAGTTATTAGATGATAAGTCAAAGTGGTTAAGTGGAAGATTCCCTGCTTATCCAATTGATGATAGCGAGTGTAAAGAGTATGGTGTTCAGGGATCTCCAACTCTAGTTATTAACGGTGAGGTAGTAAACAATGTCGCCAGGAGCCCAGAGGCCTTTAAAGAAGTAATTTGTAGTGCATTCGAGACTCAGCCTGAAGAATGTAATGAGCAGTTATCCACTCAATCAATGCCACCACTCTTTGGTTACAATGGACAGGCTCCCGCAACAGAAGGTAGCTGCGGATAATTTTTTCTTTTCTAATTTTTAACAACACTTATATAATTTGTGTTAAATACAAATAACATAAAATCGATTTTATGGTGAATACACATGACACAGATTCAAGAAGCCCTCAGAGAGTATAACCCATGGTGGAGC
>JALUFA010000011.1 GCA_027052485.1 Hydrogenothermaceae bacterium | reverse complement strand
CCTGCAGCGATAGCTCCAGTTTCACAACAGGCTTCAATAAACTTTGTGGTTTTGTTTTCATGTATAAACTTAATATCTTTAAATTTTCCTTTTTCTGCAAGTATATCCGCTGCTTGGCCTGCAACCATGCCACCAAGGCCTGTTTTATCTGCCAATACTGCTACAATCTGCATTAATCTTTCTGCTGGAATGCCTTTTGTTTCTGTAATCTTTTTAAAAGCGTAGGTCAAAAGACCATCTCCAGCAAGGATAGCAATAGCTTCCCCATAAACCTTATGGCACGTTGGCTTTCCACGCCTAAAATCATCATCGTCCATTGCTGGTAAATCATCGTGGATTAATGAGTATGTGTGTATCATTTCTATGGCTATCGCTATATTTAGGAGATTTTCTGGGGCTGGATAACCCGCTACTTTTGCACTTTCTAGGAATAGGAAAGGTCTTATTCTCTTTCCACCTGAAAGAAGGCTGTATCTGATTGCTTCAAACAGTTCTTTAGGTATTCCGATCGGCACACTTAAGGCTAGTTTCTTGTTAAAATCCTTCGCAAAATCTTCTAAAACCTTTTTTATATCAGAATGCATCTTGTATATGCCTTATGCTTTGATTGATTACTGATATTAAGTCAAACCTAACATCCTCAAAAGATTCTTGAAAATCTAACAAAAATATTTCTGCTGTTTTTTTGATACGGTTGATTTTTGCCTCGTTTATGCTCTCTTCAGGATAGCCATAAGATAGATTTTTTCTGCTTCTGACTTCTACAAAAACGACGGTTTTATCTTGTTTTGCTATGATGTCTATCTCTCCATATCTGGTTGAGTAGTTGGTCTTTAAAATTTCAAAACCAAGGCTCTTTAGATATTCAGCGGCTTTCTTTTCGTTTTTTCTTCCTATCTGGGTTTTATTCATAGATTTACCTTAAAGCTTTTTCTGTGAATTGGGGTAAAGCCGTACTTTCTAATTTCTTCTTTGTGCTGTTGTGTTGGATATCCTTTGTGTTTATCAAATGAGTGGGGGTAGAGTTTTGAAAACTCTTTCATTATGTTATCTCTATAAACCTTTGCAACTACTGAAGCAGCGGCAACAGAGATGCTTTTCTCATCTGCTTTTTTAACTGCAATATGAGGGTAAGGGTCAAACTTAAAGTAATCGGTTATTATGTAGTCAAACTCTGTTTTTAAGGCAAGAAGGGCTCTTTCCATTGATAGGCGGGTGGCATTTTGGATGTTAATTTTATCTATTTCTGCGCTATCTACCACACCTATTCCAACTGCTATAGCTTTCTCTAAGATTATAGGGTACAGAGTTTCTCTCTTTTTTTCGGTAAGTCTTTTTGAGTCTCTGTCTAGAAAGATATCAATATTTGAAGGGAATATAACAGCGGCAGAAACAACAGGGCCTGCAACAGGCCCCCTGCCAACTTCATCTATTCCAACTATTCTTTTATAACCCTGTTTATATAAACTTTCCTCAATATAAAACATAAGAAAAGGATTTTAGCTTGCTTTAGCCTCTTTTGCTTCTTTTGATTCAGCTGCTCTTTTCTTGATTTCCCACTCTTTGATTTCTCTAATTTTAGCAGCCTTACCTTTTCTTTCTCTGAGGTAGTAGAGTTTAGCTCTTCTGACTTTACCTCTTTTAGATACTTCAACTTTTGCTATAGAAGGGCATGCAAATGGGAATATTCTTTCCATTCCAACGCCATAAGAAACCTTTCTAACTGTGAAAGTTTTTCCTGTACCGCTTCCCTTTATTCTTGTTACTACGCCTTCAAAAACCTGTATTCTCTCTTTTCCTCTTTCTTCAATCTTAACGTGAACTTTTACTGTGTCTCCAGGTTTAAAGTCAGGCCAGTTTTTAGAGTTTTCTAGGTACCTGTCCTCTATTTTTCTAAGTAATTCAGTGCTCATTTATCTGCTTCCTCCTGTAAATTCTTAAAAGACAAGCTAGTATTTTACTATTTTTTCTCCTCTTCCACAAGGGCAAGGTCTAGTTTCTTTAGGTCTTCATCAACGTTTGCGATTTTAACCTTTACTTTATCCCCGAGTCTAAACTGCTTACTGCCATCTTCTTTTATAAATCTGTGGTTGTCTGGATCATATATGTAGTATCCTTCTACAGATGATATAGGAACAAGCCCTTCTATTAAGTACCTTTCAAGCTCTACAAAGAATCCGAATGAAACGATTCCGGTTATTATTCCTTCAAACTCTTCTCCTATGTGTCCTGAAAGGATTCTAAGTTTTAGGATTTCTAAAGCGTCTCTTTCGGCTTCTTCCGCTACCCTTTCCATCTTAGAACACTGAGCTGCAACCTCTTCAAGCTTTTCTGGAAGTTCCTTTAAGTCTTTTTTAGTGAACTTTTTCTTTATGGACTTTTTCAGCATTCTATGGACTACAAGGTCTGCGTATCTTCTGATTGGAGATGTAAAGTGGGTATAGGTATCTAGGGCTAATCCAAAGTGTCCTAAGTTTTCAGTTGAGTATTTTGCCTGTTTCATTGTTCTTAGTGCTAAGAATCTGATAAGGGGCTCTTCCTCTGTTCCGGCAACTTTTTTTAGTATCTTTTGGATGAACTTCGGAGAAACCTCTTTTGGGTACTCAACTTTGTATCCAAGCCCTGCAACAACATCTACAAACTTTCTAACCTTTTCTAGCTCTGGTTCTTCGTGAATCCTGTAAATGAAGGGCTCCATTGTTTTTTCCATATGTTTTGCGACTGTGATATTGGCTATTATCATGAACTCTTCAATAAGTCTATGGGCGAAATGCCTTTCGTACGGGATAACGTCGTAAGGGTCTCCTGTCGGGGTAAAGAGTATCTGGCTTTCTGGAAGGTCAAAGTCTATGCTTCCTCTTTTTTCGCGTTCTCTAATCAGGATTTTTGCAAGCTCTTCCATATATTTTAGAGGCTGCTCTACATGTTTAAACTTTTCGGTAATGTCCGGGTCTCCAAGCATTATGGCCAATGCCTGGTCATATGTAAGCCTTGCCTTGCTTTCTATAACACTCTCATAAATATCGTAATCCTCAACCTCTCCCTGTTGATTTATAAGCATCTCACAGGTAAAGGCGTACTTTTTTTCATTGGGACGTAGGCTACAAAGCTCTGATGCCAATCTTTCTGGCAACATATGCAGGGCGTACTCTGGAAGATAGTAAGTATTACCTCTTTTAAAGGCTTCTTTGTCTATCGCTGAACCTTCTTTGACATAATGGCTAACGTCAGCAATGTGGACGAAGAGTCTGTACTTGTCTCCCTCTTTTTCAATGGCTACTGCATCATCAAAGTCTCTAGCGCTATCCGGGTCAATGGTAAAGCATATTTGCTCTGTTAGGTCTCTTCTGTTTTTTGTTCTCCTAACTACTGGAGATAGTGCTGTTGCCTCTTTTAAGGCTTCTTCTGAGTGGGTCATAGGTAGGTTGTACTTTCTGGCTATAATCTCGGCGACGGTCTTTGTATTTTTGGTTTTACCAAGAACCTGAACTATCTTTCCTTTTGCCTTTACCCCTGGGGCTGGATATTGGGTTATCTTTACTACAACGTATGTTCCTTTTTGGATAGTCTGGGCTTCTTTTTTAGGAACGTAAATCTTATGGGGAATAACCGTGTCTGATAAGAGCACGTAGTAGCCAGATTTATCTTTTTTTAATACCCCTACGGCCTCTTTTACAGCCCTTTCTAAGACTTTGATAACCTTTGCTTCATCTTTTTTCTTCTTCTTTATAGGCTTTACAAGAACCCTGTCCCCATCAAAAAGATACTTCATCTCAGGAGGAGGAATAAATAAATCCTCAACGTCATCACCTACTATCAAGAATCCGTATCCACTTGGGTGGGCTTCTACAATACCTTCAATAAGTTCTTCATCTTCTTTGTTTTCCACAAGCTTGTATTTACCCTTGTCGTACTTAACTAAGCGTTTTTTCTGTAGTTTCTTTAAAAGCTTTCTTAACTTCTTTTTGTCGTCTTTTGCTAAACCAAGCTCCTTTACCAATGTTTTAAAGTAAGCTGGCTTTTTTCTTTTCTTTAAGTATTCAACAATATCCTTTTCTCCTATTTCCATCTGCTAACCTCAAAATGTTTTTTAAAATGCAAAACCAGCCTCTATAAACGGTCCCTTAAATTTAATATCTGAATTTAAGTTTTTCCCGTCTACATCTACATCTTTTAATCTATACCTTTGGTATCTGTAGCCAAGCCCTATGTAAGCCTCAGCTATAGGAGAAAGCTTTTTGACGGTTAATTTGCCCATCGCCTTAATATCAAATGCATAGTTTCCGTTGTAGGTTATCCCCTTTCCATCAACGTCCAGTTGCAGGGGAAGTATAGGTACATCTACAGTGGTTCCAGCATAAACTAAAGGTATTGGAATGTTTATATCTACATGTTCGTGTTGCTGGGTATATAAAGTTTTCACGTCGATGTATCCGTCTAAGTATTTAACAGCTAAACCTATTCTTGGAGTTATGAAAGGAAAGTGTATTCTGTAAAACAGGTCTAGGTCGTATTGTTTTATGTCTATCTTTGTTGTTACCCTATCTGTACCTGAGATTGTAATATCTCCAAAGTGAATGGTTTTTCTCGCTTTACCTGAACCGTCAAACTTTGTAGGAAGATACTCAAGTCTTATATTTGGAAGTACAGGTAAACCAAACTGTACGTATGCTGAGATGTTGTTTGAGTCTCCCAGATGTAGGTCATCTTTTAGGTCTGCTTCGTCTGTTTGATAGTTATCTCCATAACTTACGTATCCTGAGGGGGAAAGCCACGTGTAGCCTAATCCTGCCTTAAACTCAAAAGGTAAAGGCAAAGCATAACTTCCTGCTGTAGTTAAAAGTAAGGTAGAAACTAACAATCTTTTCATTTTAATAATCCCTCCAGTATGTTTATGGCTTCGTCTATGTGATTTTTTTCTACTATTAGAGGTGGTACGAATCTTAGTGTGTTTGTACCGGCAGTACCTACTATTAAACCTTTTTCTAAGGCTTTTTTTGCTATCTCCTTTGCGCTTATGCTTTCTGGAAGGTCTACTCCAACCATCAGTCCGTAGCCTTTTGGTTTCAGTCCAATACGTCTTAGACCTTCCTTAAGATAAATACCGTTTTCTACTACCTTTGTTAAAAATCCCTCTGCTAATACTTCCTCCAGTACAACCTTGGCAGCAACCATTGCAAGGTAGTTTCCGCCAAACGTTGAGCCGTGGGTTCCCGGAGTTAACACTCTCGCTACTTCATCTTTTGCAATAACTGCCCCAACAGGTACACCACCACCTAAACCTTTTGCTGAAGTTATAATATCTGGCTCAATGTCGTAATGCTGGTATGCAAACAGTTTTCCAGTTCTTCCTATCCCTGTTTGAACTTCATCAACTACAATTAAAAGCTCTTTTTCTTTTGCTATCTGTTTTATCGTTTCTAAAAACTGAGGGTCAATTGGATTTATGCCACCTTCACCCTGTATGAACTCAAACATAATGGCAGCGGTTTTATCTGTTATAGTCTCTTTTAAACTCTCTGGATTGTTGAACTCTGCGTATCTTATGCCCTGTAAAAGGGGTTTAAAACCCTCATGGTACTTTGGTTGGGCGGTTGCTGTAAGAGAACCTATTGTTCTTCCGTGAAATCCACCGGTGAATGTTATAATTTCGTACTTGTCAGGCCTTCCTTTATCATAAAAGTACTTTCTAACAAGTTTTATCGCAGCTTCATTTGCCTCGGCTCCAGAATTGCAGAAAAAAACTTTGTCTCCACATGTGTTTTCAACTAAAAGCTTTGCAACCTCAATCTGTGGAGGTATATAAAACAGATTAGAAACGTGGATGAGCTTTTTTATCTGTTCTTCTAAAGCTTTTATTAGCTTTGGATGGCTATAGCCTAGTGTGTTTACGGCTATTCCTGCAAGCATATCAAGGTATTTTTTTCCTTCGGTATCGTACAGATAAACACCTTCTCCCCTTTCGAAGGCAACTGGAAACCTTGCGTAGTTTCCTATAAGGTACTTTTTTTCTTCCTGTATGAGATTGTTTATCATCTGTTTGTATCCTGATATTTATAGTCTATATGATTTTAACTATTAAATTATAAATCAGGAGAATAAACCATGGAAATTATGCTTACAGGGCTGAAAAAAATTTCAGAACTGGAAACTTGCCCCCAATGCAAAAGTAAAGGTTTTCCTGTAAAAGAGATAACCGTTAAAAGTTTACTAAACAAACCTTTGAAAACTTACGCTGGGTTTTTCTTTTGTAAGAACGTTGATTGTGAGGTTGTGTACTTTAACAATGTAGAAAATGTTGTGCTTTTAAAACAGGATGTTAAAG
>JALUFA010000010.1 GCA_027052485.1 Hydrogenothermaceae bacterium | reverse complement strand
GAGCTTACAATAGCTATTGATGATTTTGGAAGTGGATACTCTAATCTAGATAAAATTGCCAATCAAATTAAGTTCGAAAAACTTAAATATTTAAAAATAGATGGAAGCATTGTTAAAAAGATAGAAATTGATATAGCATATAGAACAATTGTGAAGATGGTTTCAACATTTGCGTTAGAGACAGAAAAAAAACCTGTTTACGAGTTTATAGAAGATGAAAATATTAAAAATATTCTTATTGAACTTTCAAAAGGTAAAGGTTTAGGGCAGGGATTTTACTACTCTCCACCAGTACCCTTAAAAGATTTTGTTATAACTTAATTAGAGTTATAATTTTTGTCTAAATCTATATACGGAGGAAAAAGTTGTATAAAGTACTTATTACAGACCCTATCTCAACAAAAGGAATTGAACTTTTAAACAAAGAAGAAGATATAGATGTTGACTACGAGCCGGAAATTCCGTGGGAAGAACTACTAGAAATAATAAAAGATTACGATGCGATCATAACGAGAAGTAGGACACCAGTAAATAAAGAGCTTCTAGAAAGGGCTGAAAAGCTCAAGGTTGTAGGAAGGGCAGGTGTTGGTGTTGATAACGTTGATTTAGAGGAGTGCTCTAAAAGGGGAATACTCGTTGTAAACGCTCCAGGGGCAAACACAATAGGGGCTGCTGAAATTGCAATGGCTCACCTATACACAGTTCTAAGAAGGCTCCACCTAGCCCATGAAGATGTTATGAAAGGAAACTGGAACAGAAAGAAATTTATGGGTGAGGAGCTGGACGGAAAAACTGTAGGAATTGTAGGGCTAGGTAATGTTGGTTCTCAGGTTGCTATCAGATGTAAGGCAGCTGGAGCTAATGTTATAGCATACGACCCTTACATACCTAGAGAAAAGGGAGACAGGCTTGGAGTTGAGCTTGTTGACACGCTGGATGAGCTGATAAAAAGGTCGGATGTAATAACCCTTCACTGCCCTTTAACGGAAGAGACCAAAGGAATGATTGGTGCCCGTGAGTTTGAGATGATGAAGGACGGGGTTTACTTTATAAACGCTGCCCGTGGTGGGATTGCAGATGAAGAGGCTATGTATGAGTATATGAAAAAAGGAAAGTTCGCAGGTATCGGGTTAGACGTTTTTTCTAAGGAGCCTCCAGATGACAAGATTAGAAGATTGTTTGAGTTTCCAAACATAAGTCTCTCTCCCCACATTGGAGCTAACACCTATGAGTCTCAGGACAAGGTTGCAGTTAAAATCGCCCAGCAAGTTATTAATGCTTTAAAAGGAAGATTCGTTGAAGCAGCTGTAAATGCTCCATTTACTATAACAGAAGGTTTAGCAAACGTTAAGGCGTTTCTTGAGCTTGCAGAAAAACTTGGAAGTTTCTTAACCCAGTATGCAGGAGGAAACTTTAAAGAGATAATCGTTGAGGTTAGAGGAGATATCAAAGAGCACATAGACCCAATAACGGCTTACGTTTTAAAAGGATTTTTAGCCCCAATACTTGATAGACCAGTAAACATTGTAAATGCACCTTACCTTGCCAAAGAAAGGGGAATTAACGTAATCAAGTCTACAAGAGAGGAAGGAGAAAACTTTAAAGAGTTTATAAAGATTACTGCAAGAAACGATGAAGAAGAGAGAGTCGTAGGAGGAACTGCTTTTTACGGTAAATTCCCTAGAATAATGCTTATTGACAACTATTGGATAGATATTGAACCTAAAGGGGTTATACTAATCTTTGAAAATAAAGATGTTCCAGGGGTAATTGCTAAAATCGGAGAAATCCTCGCTAGACATAATATAAACATAGCTGGCTTTAGGCTTGGAAGACTTGAAAAGGGAAGTCTAGCACTTGGAGCTTTAGAGCTTGATGACAAGCTAAATAAAGTTATACTCGATGAGATAAATGAAATTCCAGAAATAATGAAAGCTAAAGAAATAGTGTTATGAGATATTTAGTTTTCTTAATCGCTCCGCTTTTTGCTTTTGCTTTTCCAAATCACTCATTTGAGGGGATGGGTTCTCTCCCCTCTGACAAACCTGTTGTAGAAGGATGTATAGGAGACTGTGCGTCCTGCCACTCACTACTGCCTTACGAAGCAAAAGAAATCCTAGAAAAGAAATTTGATATAAAAGAAGTTGTTTCAATAGCAGTAAAACGTGGATATTTTGAGATAGTTTATAAAGACTCAAAAGGAAAAGAGCACAAAATTAACCTGCTTTTTAGTAAGGATAAAGCCTGTAAAGACCTTATCCTTCTTGATAAATGAGTTTATAAAACTGGGTAATCTCCTGTAAAACAAGCAGTACAGAAACCTTTCTGCTTAAACTTATTTGCTGCGTCTAGCATTCCTTCTAACGATAGGTAGTGTAAACTGTCAGCTCCTATATACTCTCTAATCTCCTCAATAGATTTGTTTGCCGCTATAAGCTCCTCTTTTGTTGGAGTATCTATTCCATAGTAGCATGGGCTTATCACTGGAGGAGAACTGATAAGGAGATGAACCTCTTTTGCTCCAGCTCGTCTAAGCATATTAACGATTTTCCTACTGGTTGTGCCTCTAACTAGAGAGTCATCAACGATTATAACCCTTTTCCCTTCTATTACCTGCCTTACAGGGTTAAGCTTTAGTTTTACACTTAAATCTCTTATCTCCTGTGTTGGCTGGATAAAGCTTCTACCGATATAGTGGTTTCTTACAAGACCTATCTCTAGCGGAATTCCGCTTTCTTCTGAGTATCCTTTTGCCGCTAGTAGACCCGAATCTAAGACTGGCACTACCACATCAGCGTCTATTTTGTACTCTCTAGCGAGATTTCTTCCCATCTCTTTTCTGATTTCATAAACCCAGTCTCCATAAATAAGGCTGTCTGGTCTGGCAAAGTACACATACTCAAAGATACATTTTTGAGCTTTTTCTGGATGCTCGAAAGGAAAGTACGAACGCATGCCTGAGTCATCTATTACAAGGACTTCTCCAGGTTTTATATCTCTCAGGTACTCTGCATCTACAATGTCAAAGGCGCAGCTTTCAGATGCTACAAAGAAAGAACCTGATCTGTTTTTTCCTAAAAGCAGCGGTCTAAAACCGTAAGGGTCTCTTATAGCTATCAGCTGTTTTTCTCTCAAAATCACGAGAGAGTAGGCACCCCTTACCTTCTGCATTGCAGCAAAGACGAGAGGGATAAAATCTTTATCATTTTTATGAAGCATTATATGGGAAGGAGGTGGTTCTTTAGCACGGGCTATCAGGTGAACGAATACTTCTGTATCGGACGTAGATCTGAATATAGCACCATCTTTTTCTAGTTCTTCTCTTATCTGGTCTGCGTTAACAAGGTTTCCATTGTGGGCTATGGCAAAGCTGCCACCGTAGAAATGGGCGTAAAAAGGCTGAATGTTTTTTGGATTTGACCCACCGGACGTTGAGTACCTCACATGGCCTATAGCTATATCACCTTTTAGCTGTTTTAAGTCTTCTGCAGTAATTGCTTGAGTTACTAATCCTTCTCCTGTTTTTACAGATATGTCATAGCCATCAGAAACGGCTATACCTGCTGACTCTTGACCTCTATGTTGAAGGGCATGGAGTCCCAAATGGGTAACTCCCGCCGCATCTTTATGATTGATTACTCCAAAAACTCCGCACATTCAAAAACCACTCCAAACATCGTTAAAGTAAAAATTATATCTAATTACTCTATGGTTTGAACCCATTTTTTCAATAGGTGTCCTTTTTTCCATATACCCATGAATGGAGTTTCTCTTCCTGATGCTGCAATTATGATGTCTCCATCTTTAAATATTATTGAGATAATTACAGCAGGAATGTTTCCAATTTTATAAAGCTGCTTGCTTACATCTTTGTTATATACATCTATCTCCTTACCAAATGCCACCGCAACCTCATTCATATCAGGGGAGAGGGCTACAGATGTAGGTTCTCTGTCAAAAGTCTTGCTGAAGGTTGGCTCTAGAGAATCAGTTTTTACAAGTTTTAAGCTTTTGTCTGAAGATACAGCAGCAATTACAGTTTTGTCCTGTGATAGGTAAATGTCATTAACTTTGCTATTAAACACTTTTTTCTTTTCTATAGAAAGGTCAGTTTTTGAGATTTTATAGAGATTTCCGTCTTTATCTCCGGCATAGATAAAGTCTTTTGTGTCTTTTGCTGCCGTAATAAGTGTACCAAGGCTTTTTTCTTTTTTCAGGCTAGCAGTTGCAATATCTACTGAATCAATCGCTCCGCTTTTTTCTATTAAAATCACTTTTTTCTTATCAGGTGTGAAGAAAACAAACTTAGATTCTATTTCGTAGATATGGGACATTGTTGGAGCTAACGTTCCTAAATCCCAAACAAGGATTTTATCTCTTTTTGCTTTGGTTTTAAACTGGTAAGCCAGCTTTCTTATTGGTTTTATACCAGATATAAGTTTGTCATCGTAAGAAATTCCAAAGTTTAAGAATCTATCAAAGTTTCTAACATCGTCAGGATCCCATAGAGAAATCTCAGGTCTAAACTTGATAATGTTCCAGAGGTAAATACCACCTTTCCCCATTGAAACCAGATACTTCCCGTTATGGGTCAACTGTATAGGCCCGTACGCCTCAACAGGTGGAAGTTGAACCTGTTTTAGCTCGTAGGTAACGTTAAACTCATAACCTTTTCTAACCTTTAGTTTGAAGGTTTCAGAGTACACCCCCTTAGAGACTTTTACAGTGTGAACGCCCTCATCAAGCTCTAAGGTTATTGGGAATTTGTGGTACTCTTTGCCATCTACTACTAGAGTTGCATCTGGAGGTATTACGTTAAAGTGAACCTCTGCTTTTTCCAGATTTGCAAAAACTTTTGTGGTCTTTTTAAACTCTATATTCACCTTTCTAACGGCACTAAGTTTTCCCTTTTGGAAGAATATCTCATGCACTCCCGGGTCAAGCTTAACTTCCAGAGGTGTTTTACCTAAAGGTTCTCTTCCATCTAAGACTTCAGCTCCGGAAGGTACAGACTCGGCTTTCAAGATGCCCTTAGGCGTAGGATGAAAGTCAAGGACTATAGTCCTATCAAAGTAAACCTGAACGTTTTTCTTTGTCTCCTCTACAAAAGGAGCAGTTTCTACAGTAATGTTATACTTTCCTTCCCTTAATTCCAGTTCTATTGGAGTTTTTCCAACGTACTTACCGTTGATATAAACCTTTGCATTTGGAGGATTTTTAATAACAATTTTTCCTTTTCCTTCGCAGGATGCAAGGATTAAAGCAGCTGCAAGGATGAAAAACAAGCCGAGTGTTTTCCCTAGTAATCTCAATTTCACACTCCTTAGTATTAAATGTTAGTTTGAGCTAACCTTAGTATATAAAGAAATCTTTAGTAGTTCAATCAATATATAATAATAGCAAAAACAAAAGGTTAAGTTGCTAGCATGGATAAAAAAATATCAAAAGTAAAGTGCATAAGAGGAGAAATCCGAGTTCCATCAGACAAATCAATCTCACACAGGGCGATAATTTTACCTTCGTTAGCAGAAGGTACATCTATTATCAAAAATTTCCTTGATGCTGCAGACACGAACACCACATTAAACGTGTATCGTCAACTTGGAGTTCAGATAGATAAAAAAGACGATCTTATATTCGTCCATGGAGTTGGACTGAAAGGTTTAAAAGAGCCTGAGGACGTTCTAGATATGGGAAACTCAGGAACGACAACACGCCTAACCCTTGGTGTACTGGCAGGACAACAGTTTTTCGCAACGCTTACAGGGGATAGCTCTCTTCGTAAAAGACCAATGAAGCGAGTTGCAAACCCACTTTCAATGATGGGTGCAACTATAGACGGTAGGAAAGAAGGTGAGTATCTTCCTCTAAGTATAAGAGGCGGAAAGTTAAGGGGAATAGAGTTCTTAAATGAAAAAGCCTCGGCTCAGGTAAAGTCTGCAATACTCCTTGCAGGTCTAAACACCTTTAGAAGAACGACGGTCAATGAGCCAATAATGTCTAGAGACCACACAGAAAGGATGCTTAAAGCTATGGGAGCTAAAATCAAGACAGAGTTTGGTGAGGGAGGCTATAGGGTTCATTTAAAAGGTGAAACTCCTTTAAATCCTATAGATATAGATGTACCGGCAGACCCATCTTCAGCAGCTTTCTTTGCGGCTGCAGCGGTTTTAGTACCTGACTCTGAGGTACTTCTAAAGGAAGTTCTGGTAAACCCGACGAGAGACGGATTTTTCAGAAAACTAAAGGAGATGGGAGCAAACATTGAGTACTTAAACCAGCGAGAACAGGCAGGGGAACCAGTTGCCGATATTTTAGTTAAGTACTCTCCAGACCTTAAAGGTATAACCGTTGAAAAGCAGGAAATACCATCTATGAT
>JALUFA010000009.1 GCA_027052485.1 Hydrogenothermaceae bacterium | reverse complement strand
ATGGTTTTTAATGAAACTCCAAAACTCCATCACTTCAAAGCATCTTTTTTCGTCTTCCAACCAGAAGCTAATATTATCAGCTAGATATATAAAAAGAGTGATATAGGCGACTGCTGCAAGTAATATAAAAAACGTATAGTTATCCTTCATTGCTCTTTTCTTCTATAAGTTTTTTTAGCTTTTCTAAGTCTTCTTTGGATAGGTTTTCAACTATACCTTCAAAGGCGGCTATTGCAACAGAGGGGTTTTCTTTAGTAAGTTCTTTAACCACCTTTT
Source organism: Hydrogenothermaceae bacterium (assembly GCA_027052485.1). Lineage (GTDB taxonomy): Bacteria > Aquificota > Aquificia > Aquificales > Hydrogenothermaceae > Hydrogenothermus. The sequence goes on along the minus strand of JALUFA010000009.1, from coordinate 6,106 downwards.
TAGCTATCTGCCTTTCAAACTCTTCTTTAGTTATTACAGGGTAGTATCTGTACCCTTTTCCCTCTTTTTCTCTTTTTAGAAATCCTTTTTTATAAAGCCTGTCAAGAACTGTCATTACCGTTGTGTACGCAAACTCTTCATTCAAAGCTTCACTTATCTGGGAAACTGTCCCACTTCCGATTTTCCATAAAACTTCCATCACTTTTTCTTCTAAATCGCCAAAAGGAGTGGCTTTGTTTTTCCTAAACTTTAAAGCTTTTAGTCCCTTTTTTAAAAATTCCATTTTTACACCTTACAGATTAAATCCAAACTTAAACTGGGCTTGTTCGTTTCCTTTTTGGGCTTTGATAGTTATCTGCCAAGTACCTCTCATTGAGAGGTTTACCTTAGACTCATAGTAAGAGCCCTTGTCAACAACTGGGTAATCAAAACTCATCTCAGGCATTCCAGGCATTGGAGGCATATAGCCATTTACCGAAACATTTGCCCCTGTCATCAGCTTTCCATCTGGTTTGTATATTTTTATCTTCCAGATGTTTATCCCAACATGTGGAGGCTGGTCAGACGTAATTACAGCTTTGTATCCACCTGAAACAATTTCTTTTTTGAAAGCCTCTTTCTTTTGACATGCTGATACGAGAAAAAGCCCTAAGAGTAGGAATATTGGAACAAAAAGATTTCTTTTCATTTTGAGTCTCCGTGTTAGAATTTTTCTACTACACTTTATAGTAGATACATACAAAAAATTTGTCAAGTAGAAAAAACATAGGATTTATATAATATTTACATTAAACCTCTTCTTTTGAGGGCATCTTCATAGATACGGTTGTATAGGATTTTCCACTCAGGAGTGCCTTCAACAATCTTTTTGGAGTAAGACTTTATTCTCTGACGAACTTCCCTGTCTATCTCTTTTTCTTCTCTTACAAGTTGCTTTAGCTTTTCAAAGATTCTTCTTCTGATTTTATTTGGGTGTTCGAATATTTCTACCGAGTCATCGGTTTCTATATACTTTCTTATCTGGTGGGCTACCTGGTTCATCCTATCTTCAGGGTCTAAGTGTATGCCCTTTTCTTCTGCCAGTTTTTCTTTTACCTTTCTTACAGCAGTTCTAAATCTAATTTCTTCCTCTTCGAGGATATGCATATGTTGTTCTACCAGCCTTTCTGCTTCCTCTTCTATCTGTTTTTCTTCTTCTATTGCGTTGATGATAATCTCATGGACTTTCTTTCTAAAAGCTTCTGGGTCTTCTGCTTCAACCACATGTTTTTCAAATAAATCATCTACTATGCTATCTGCCACCCTCTCCACCAGCTTGGCTGGTAGTTTCATTAAGATATCCTCCAGTCATTTAAATAGGGTTGTTATTATATTATAATTTCATCTATTTTCAAAACTAGCGAGGGTGCGACCATTGTTAGAACTGGGTAAAAAACCTCTCATTGCTCTACCTGTAAATGATAAGGAGTTTGAGGAAACTATAGACAAGGCAGCAGAAAAAAAGGTTGATATTATTGAACTTAGAATAGACCAGTTTAGAGATAGAAACATTGATTACATCTTGGATAAGGTTAATTACGTAAAAGACAAAGGTCTTGCTGCTCTTATTACGGTACGCTCGGCAAGAGAAGGCGGAACTCCAATGTCCGACTACGAAAGGGAAAGGATTTTTAAAGCAACTGCTCCCCTTGCAGACATCCTTGATATAGAGCTAACCTCTGATAACCTCATAAAGAAGGTTTTGAAGATAGCAAAGGAAAACAACTGCTACGGGCTTGTTTCGTACCATGATTTTGAAAAAACTCCTCCTGAAGAGGAAATTCAAAAGATTATAGACAAGGCTCACTCTTATGGGGCTGATATTGTTAAGTACGCGTTTAAAGTTAATGATAGGGAAGATGTTGCCCGTATAATGTGTATAACAGATAAAAACAGGGATAAAAACCCAGTTGCAATTGGTATGGGTGAACTTGGAAGAATTACAAGGGTTGCTGGATTTTTCTTTGGCTCAGTGATAACGTACACATACATTGGAGTGTCTTTTGCCCCAGGACAGATTGAACTGGATAAACTAAAGGAAGAACTTTACTTTTACGGTCTCATAGATAAGGAGAATGAAGATGCCATATAGTATGACAGGTTTTGGATACGCCCAAAAGTCAACAGACGATACAGACGTTATAGTAAAGATACGCTCTGTAAACAACAAAGGGATAGATATCTCTGTTAAAGCCCCTAGGGATATATTGTTTTTCATAGAACAGGATGTAAAAAAACTTATTAAGGAAAACTTTGCAAGGGGTAGCTTTCAGGTATTTATAGACATTGTAAAAAAACAGCCTGAACTGCTTGTTGACAAAAACGTACTTAAGGACGCTGTTAAAGAGGTTAAGCACCTGTCTAGATTTTTAGAGCTAAACCTGTCCGACGATAAAATATACGACATAGCACACCACATAGCAGAAGACACAAAAAGAGAAACCACAATAGACGAAAGTCTGAAAAGTTTAATATTAGAAACTGTTAAAGAAGCTATAAAAGAGCTAAAAGAGGAAAGAAAAAGAGAAGGAGAAAAACTAGCTCAGGACATAAAAGAGCGTTTAGATAAGATAGAAACATATCTAAAACAAATTGAAGAAAAGAAAGACCAGATTATAGAAAAAGCAAAACAAAAGGCCATCCAGCGTTTAAAAGAGCTTCTTGGGGAAGAGTACTCAGAAAGGGCATTCATAGAGGCTACAATCCTGGCCGACAAAATGGATATTACAGAGGAAATAGTAAGACTAAAATCCCATATAAAAAGGTTTAGAGAGCTTTTAAAGAAAGATGAGCCAGTTGGTAGAAAGATGGACTTTCTGTGCCAGGAGATGCATAGGGAGATAAACACCCTTGGTAATAAAATGCCTGACCTTAGCGAGTACACAGTTGAGATGAAATCTGAAGTAGAAAAGATACGCCAGCAGGTACAGAATATAGAGTAGAAGTTAGTTCACCTTTGTTTGAGGAATTTCTCCCCTAAGCTCAATTGTAATAACTGGAAACTTAATGCCTGCTTTTTTAAGCTTTTCTGCAGCTTTTTTGTAAATCTCACTTCGCAGCCATATTATCTTTTTCCAGTTTCTAGCATCAATCCATAAAACCAGTACATACTCATTGTAGTAGTCTTTTATATCAAAAAACCAAACCTGCGGAGTGTAGTACTTGGCTAAAAACCTTTTAAACTCATTTGCTGTTTCAATGAGTATCTTTTCCACTTTTTCTCTTTCAGCATCGTAAGGGATTTTAAACGGAATTCTAATCCTAACGAGGTTGTCTGACAGGGTGTAGTTGATAATATTTTCACTCACAAAACGGGAGTTTGGAACAGCAACACTCACTCCATCTACTGTCTCAATAACTGTGTTTATCACCCCAATATCAGTAACAATCCCAAAGATTACGTCTTGATTGTTTCCAGCAAACTTTCCGGCATATCCCGGAAGCTCTACAATATCTCCAACTTCAACTTTTCTGTTAAAGATAATAACAAAACCACTTATGTAGTTATTAATAATAGATTGAAGTCCAAACCCTGCACCAATACCAAGAGCTCCTATTAAGGGTAGTAAAACCTTCCACGTTATACCAAGCATGGAAAGAGAGATAATTGCGGCAAGTAAAACTCCGAAGTTGTATATAACCGCTTCTACAGGAGAAGGTTCAAAATCCCCAGTCTTTTTGTAAGACAGATAGCGTAAAAAGATACGTATTAAAAGTATCAGGTTGATAACGAGGATAAAAAACAGGATAGACCTGATAAGAGAGTACAGAGATATAGAAAGAACTTCAGTTTTGACAATGTAGATATTTTTAAGGGTTTCTATTATCGGCTCTATCTGGAAGAGGTAGGTAAAGATAAAGTAAAGAACAAAAACATATGCAAGAGTTATGATAGTGTATAGTCTGCCTTTAAGCTCTGGAAAGTGCTGGCTTAAAACCTCAAATTTGGTTTGTAGCTGTTCGTTTATGAAGATTAGTAAGAATATATAAACAAGAGTTGAGATAAAAAACAGTATAAGACCAATCAGAAACTTTACGTTTAGCTGGATTAGGTCTATAAGCCAAAAGTATCCTATTACAGCAACGAGAATATCAAAAATGTAGATAAACTTTATAAAAAACAGACGGGCTGCTTTGCTTTCAATTTTTACCAGCTCTAAGGCTTTTATAGAGAGAGTGTAAGAAAACACAAAAAATGGAACAATTGCCAACAGTTTTACAACAATATCAAGCCTGTACTTTTGACCTAGGGGAAGATTTAGATTGTGGGCTATATCTAGAAAAAAAATTATCCCAATATCAATTCCAATAAGAAGGACTATGAGTTTTACAATTGCCTTGTTTTTTAGCCTAGATACCTTTGACAGAAACTTTACACTCTCAACGAATGTCAAAAATAAAAATGCATTTTTAAAAAGTGCTCCCGATATGTAGGACTTAAACTCTTTCTCTACATAAAAGAAAAGTAAAAATGCTAAAAACAGGTATAAGAGACGAATGAAAATGTCTAAAAAGTAGTGGTGTTTACCTATCTTTTCAAGGGATGAGATGTACCTTTTTACGCTTTTTTTTAGAAAAAAATAGCCGCCAAGAATACTAAAACCCAAGAGGAAGGAAAGGCCTTCCCTCAGGTAGTTTTGTTGTAGATAGGTGAGAATCAGGGAGATATAACTATCCATCTATGTTATACGTCAAAATCACCACCAAAATCTCCGCCGAAGTCTCCACCAAAGCCATCATCAAAGTCAAAATCTGCCGGTTCCACAAAGTCTCCAGTGTCTACATCTGTATCTGCAACATCTAGGTCATCAAGCTTTTCGTCTATCTCATCAAGTTTTTCATCAATCTCGTCAAGTTGCTCTTCTATGTGTTCTAGCTCTGCATCATCTACTCCGGCTTCCCTTGCCACCTCTTCGGCAGACACGTGGTTATTAAAGAGTAGGCTAAACAAACTCATACCTGCAAAGCTACCAAGGAGAGAGCTTAAAAAACCTGTTCCGAATCCTCCAAATCCACCTCCTGAGGAAACCTGAGCCTGTGGTTGAGGTTGTGCCGCTGGAGCTGACGGTTGTGAAGATGCTGTTTTGCCTTCAGCTTCTTCTTTTAAGACTTTCATCTCAAGTCTTTTTACCCTTTGGTCTAACTCATCAACCTTCTTTACAACCTTTTCAAGAACTATTGCCATCTTTTTAACTGTGTTCTCTAAGTTTTGATTTTGATTTTGTTCTGCCATTTTAATCCTCCATTACATTTTCTTAACTAATGTAAAGATTTTCGCACAATATTCAAGGTCAGAGGTAAGTTGTAGAGCCTTATCTAGAGTTTCGCTCTTTATAAAACTGCCGTGGCGTCTAACAACAACAATATCTGAGTTTTTCATTGCATCTGACACTTTATCTGCCAGTTCTTGAGAAGCACTTGGGATTAATGCATCTACGATTGGTACGGTACCAATAAAAAGCTCTCCTTCTGAATCAATAGGGGTAAACTCTTTATGTAGGTTAAACGATAGAGAAACCATATGAACTGGATGGGCGTGAATTATAGCCTTAGCATCGGTTTTTTGGTATATAGCCCTGTGGACTATTAACTCTCTAGAAGCTTCTTTATCTTTTTCAGAAGGGTTTATGTTAACTTTTACAATATCGTCTTCAGTTAGAAAACCTAGCATTGAGCCTGTTTTTGTTATGTATATGTGGTCGTTGTCCCTTACAGATATGTTTCCAGAGTGAGATGTAACAAGACCTTCATTATATAGAACTTTTCCTGTGAAGATGATTTCTTTTAGGATTTCTTCTTTCATGCTTTTTTTAGAGCTGCCATAAGTACTGCTTCTGCAACTACCTGACCGTCTACTTTTGCAACACCTTTAATCTTTCCCATTGATTTTTTTATGTTTATACCTTCAACTTCAAAGATTATTTGGTCTCCGGGAACAACAGGTTTTCTAAACTTTGCGTTATCTATCGCTGCGAATAAAACTGTGTAATCTCCTTCAACTCCTTCTGCCTGAGCTTTTTTTATCATCATATAGGCTCCAACCTGTGCCATTGCCTCTATGATTAAA
>JALUFA010000008.1 GCA_027052485.1 Hydrogenothermaceae bacterium | reverse complement strand
CCCTAAACCTTTGTATAAAAGTTTTTCCAGTTGGGATAGTTTATCTGTATCTGTTTTAACATAAATGAAAAATTTGTTTTCTAAGTTGATTTTGAAATTAGCTGTATCGGGCAAATCATTTACCTTTAAAATTTTTGATGGGATTACTTCAACATTTAAACCAAAAGATAAGGTTGAGTTCTGTTTCAACAGCTTACCAAATTTGTAGCTATAGAACTTATACAGTAAAGGAAGGTCTCTTTCTTTTTCAAGATTTACTTCTTCACCAGAAACCTTGCTTATCTCGTGGAATAAAGCCTCAATTTCTTCCTGAGGTATCTTTTTTGTCATAAAAATAATCCTAACGATGAATAACAATATAATTATATATTATGAGTATAATCTTACACTCGCAAGAAAACGGCTTTTTAGATAAGGAAGGTTTTTTTGAGTTTTCTAAACCAATTTATAAAGTAGAATTCAAAAACAACCTACTTTTTGTAAACTCAAAAAGGATACATACAAATAGGCCTTTAAAGATTCTTGAAAAGCTGATACACAAAGAAAAACTTTACGGAGTTGGCTACATATCCTATGACTTTAAGGATTACATATTCGGCAAAAATTCTTACAATAAAGACCCCGAGTTAAATCTACCAATCCTTTACTTGGAGCTTTACAAAGGTTTTGAAAGTTTAGATATATGGAATCCTCCATCATATAAAAATCGTGTAGATAAGATTACGTATCCAAATAAAAACAAGTATATAGAATCAGTAAAAAAAGCCCTCAGGTATATACAGCAGGGAGACATATACCAGATAAACCTTTCTCACAGAATAAAGGCTGAAGGCTTTTTCAACGTTGATAGGATTTTTTATAAAACAGTAAATTTCCAGCCTGCACCATTTCAGCTTTTATTAAAAACCAAAAATTTTTCAATAATTTCAAACTCAATGGAGCTTTTCCTAAAAAAAGAAAATAATAAACTCACCACAAAACCCATTAAAGGAACAAGACCCCGCGGAAAAACAAAGAAAGAAGACGAAAAGCTAAGAAATCAGCTAAAAAACAGCCCAAAAGAAAGGGCTGAAAATCTCATGATTACAGACCTTATGCGAAACGACCTTGGAAGAATTGCAAAACCTGCCTCTGTCAAGGTTAGCGAGCTATTTAAAGTGGAAAAGTACAGTACTTTATTCCAGATGCACTCAACGGTAGAAGCCAGTATAAGCTCTGATATTTCCTTTGAAGATATAATCTATAACACTTTTCCTCCCGGTTCTATTACCGGAGCACCTAAGAAAAGAGCCATTGAGATAATAGACGAGCTTGAAGAACAAAAAAGACACGTTTACTGTGGAGCGTGGTTCTTTATAAAGCCAAACCTTGATTTCGTTTCAAGTGTAGCTATACGTCAATCTATCTTTCAGAAAAACAGATGCTTTATATACGTTGGAGCCGGTATTGTTGCCGACTCAGACCCAGAGCTTGAGTATGAAGAGACAATCCTAAAAGCTAAAGCCAATCTAATACCTCTATTTGAATAAACAATAATCATACTAAATATAAAAAATATATCTAATATATTGACATCTAAAAATTTTTCTGTTAACTTCAAGAGTGAAGGGAGTAGGTAAGTACTAACCAATTATTAGAATATATAGATTTTTGAATATCTAAGGAGGAAAAGCCATGGCTGGCAAAAAACGGCTGTCAAAAATTTCACTTGGGCTTGCTGCTTTAGTGGCTACTTCTGCATTCGCCCAGAAGCCACCGTATGACCCGAACCCACCTTTCAGCCTTGATCTGCTAGAACCAACCACTGTAAAAGTTGGGGGATTTTTCGGTAAAAAGATTAAAGCGTACCAACCTAAAAATCCTTACAACATCTTCATAAACTATGAACTTGGTATGCACTGTGTAGGATTTGATATTTCCTACTGTTGTGTAATACCACCTTACAACTCAATTCAGGCTCAGGCTGTAAGGTCTGGTAGAGATGGAAAGCTACCTAAGCTCCTTACTCCGGAAGATGGCGTAAAACTTTACTACTACGTAAAAGATAACAGCTACTCAGAAGGAAATAAGATGAGATACTGGTCTGTCATGAAAGATACCAATGGTGATGGTGACATGGCAGACCCTGGGGATAACGTAGCAAACTACGTCTGGACTCATCTGTTTATATTCCAAGACCTTGATGGCACAGTCCCAAAGAACTGGAAAAAAGCAAAAAGAATTCATATAGGTAGGGAGTTTCAGATACCTATAGATGCTGGTCCTTCTGGTAAACCACTGGCCGGCGGATATATGGACTATGCAGGAAATAACGGTGGAAACATAGTCTTCACAGAGCCAATGAAAGGGGTACAAAGCTTAGTACCTTTTGTAAAACTAAAGCTAACAGCATCTAACATATGGGATGCCCTAGGACTTCCTCTAACAGCATTTAACGATAGCGTAAGAAAAGGAACAATAAGAAGTATTACCCAAAGGGAGTTCCAACCGTTCCAGTACTCAATGGTTCAGCTACATGATAAACAGGGTAAACCTATCACTTATAACGGCAAGATTGTTGAGTTCTTTGGAACAAACCCTGTAGACATTCCAAACTGTGCTATGTGTCACTCTGGAAACGGAAAGGCTGCAAAACTTGCAAGACAGGAAGGAATAAAACTATTTGATAAAGAATACAAATATTGGAAAACCCATTATCCTGATGAATCAGAGTACATGGCAAGACTTTCTGCTGGTTCAATAAACATCCTAGAGCTTCACGACAAACACCACGGCACAAACTTCTTAAGAGAGTATAATCCAAACGCTTCTTCAAACAGACTTGGTTCTGTAGGACCTGTAAACTGTGCCGACTGTCACGGTGATAACATCTCAGGAAACCTTCAGGAACCAAGACCAAATGTTTCAGGTTATAAGGCAGTAAAAGCAAAAACGTTAACTGAAGCTATCCACTCTGTACACTTTGCATTCCTAGCAGATATGAACGATAAAGCAGGAAGAACAGTTTCCTGTCAGGCATGTCACCCAACCCACTGGCAAAATCCAGATATGAACGACTTTGATACAAATCCATTTAGCGTTATGGACGCCCATGGAAACAACAAACTTGCAGATAAAGACCAGAGAACTGCAGGAAGCGGTTGTTATCTAAGAAGAGACGCCCACAGTAATCCTGATGTAAAACCTCCATTCTTCCTAAACGAGCTTGGAAAATGGTACCTCAAAAACGTAAGTATGAGAAACGAAAAAGATGAGCCTATAAATGAAATAAGAGGACTTACATGTACTAACTGTCACAACCAGCTGACACAGGAGCTATACAAGTATGATGATTTAGAAGACGTAGTACAACAAAAAGGAAAAACTCTAAGAAACAAATCTATTGAAGAGATAATAAAAGTTGTTGCAAACGGAGATATCAACAAGTTCAAACAAATGGCAGACCCAAGAATGAATAAAGGTGACAATCCTCTATTTACCTTCTACAACAACCACAAGGGAGCTACACTTGTTAAACTCGTGAAAAAAGATGGAAAAGCTCAACTTCTACCTTGGAATGCAAAAGAAGGACAACCTGTACCTTACGATGCAGCTTCTGCAGGTAAAGACTGGTGGTTAGCTGCAGCAGAGCCTCACTGTGCTAACTGTCATACAGCTCCATTCGTAGAAAGTGAAGGTGGAAAGTACTTCCCAATAGACCAGCCAAACAAATACTCTCTATACAGATACTCTAAGGCTCACGGTTCTATCGCCTGTCAGTCCTGCCACGAATCACCTCACGGAGCTTACCCAGTTAGATACGACGGAGACAACAGAACTGTTGACCTAACTACCCACTATCAAGCTCTACAGTTCTCACCAGACGGCTCATACTCTGGACCTGTAACATGTGCTGCTTGCCACACTGTTAACGATAAAGGTGTACCAGTACAGCTTGAAGGTACAAAATACGCAAACGATTACTGGGCTTCTGTAGTTCTCATCCACTTCATGAGAGAAGGAGACCAAAAACTATCAGTAAAAGACCTCGTTAAGAAGTACCCATACGAAAAAGCACAACAAATCGTTATAAAAGGCTGGAAGTAAACAGCAAGCCTACTACCTTAACCTGCTGCCCTTTTGGGCGGTGGGTTTTTTTGTTAAAATCTAATCTATGGAAAAAATCAAAACTGCCGATGGCACATACACTTATATAAATCCTGAGTATAACGAAGCCTACCACAGCACAAAAGCTGGAGCATACACAGAAAGTTTACATAAGTTTATAAATCCAACCAAAATCCTAGAAAAAGCAAGAAAACAAGAGCAAATAAATGTACTAGATGTAGGATTTGGTTTAGGGTACAACGTTGCCGTACTACTTCACAAACTACAGGAAGAAGGCCTAAAAACGAAGGTAAACATCATCTCCTTAGAAAAAGACCCCTCAGTTTTTGAAAAGATAAAACAGCTGCCCCACCCTCAAAATTTAAAAGGTATTTATGACTTTATCCTTTCTGGAAAGATTAAAGATATTCATATAGAAAATCAAAACTTTTATGGCTATGTTGCTAACAATGATACTATCTCTTTAAAAGTATTACTGGGAGAAGCTAGAGAAAATATAAAAAAACTAGCCAACACTAAAATCAAATTTGACGCTGTGTTTTGGGATGCGTTTTCCCCAAAAGTTAATACAGAGATGTGGACGGTAGAACTTTTTAAAACTGTAAAAAAACTGATGAAACCTGATGCTATTCTAACGACCTACAGCGCATCTTTAGCAGTCAGGAGAGGATTAATAGAAGCGGGTTTTAAAATCGGGTTGGTTGAGCCAGTAGGTAGGAAAAGCTACTCAACGGTTGCTACCTTAGAAGGAGATATACCTCCTTTAACAGAAAAGGAAAAAAAGAGAGTTGAAACCTCCCCTTATGCCATACCATACCACGACAATGAAACGTTGACACTATCAAAAGAACAGATAAAAGAAAACTGGGAAAAACAGCTTAGAGAAAGGCTAAATCAGGTGTAGATATCCTCAAGTTTTTTTAATATCCTTTCCTTTAAAGGCAGTTTTGAGATTGCCCTTTTTCGCAGATTTTTTATCTCTTCCTTTTCAGCCTGAGCTTTAACAATGTCTTCTTCGTCAATAAGTCTTAGCGCAAAATCAAAAAACAGTATTGCCTGTCTTGGGTTTGTTTCTGTAGCCTTCTCCCCAGCTTCAATAAGTATGTTTTTATAAAAGTCATCCAGCCTTATATCGTAGTTAATCTCCATTCCTTTTACGATATAATCTGCAGCCTTTATGATATCTCCTTTTTCATACAGTTTTTTTGCTATTTTAAAGTAAATATCCGAAATCTCAACGAAAAATCTTTTTTCCTCTGGCATAAGGGTGTAAGCCCTTTTTAAATCTTCTACTGCTTCCTCATACCTTCCTAGTTCTTTTAAAGCCTGTGAGCGAAGGTCATAGGCATCTACAAGGTAAGGATTTTTCTCTAAGGCTTTGGTAAAAAACTCAACAGCCTTCTCATAATCCTTGTTGTTGAAGTAAATTTTCCCAAAGTAAAAGTAATACTTGTAGTTATCCTCGCTTTCTTTTCCTGATGCTTTCTGGATGTACTCAAGGGCTTTTTCAGTGTTTCCCTTTGCAAGCTCAATCTGTGCCAGATAAACATAAGATTCAGAAAGTCTTGGACTGAGCTTTACAGCTTTTTTAAAATCTTCAGCAGCTTTGTCTAACTCCCCAAGCTGGAGGTACAAAAGTCCCCTTTCAAAGTAGGCCTCTGCATAGTCAGGTTTAAGATTTATTGCGTGGGATATCTCTTCTATGCCAGCCTTTATATTTTCTTCGTTAAGGTCTGTTGCTAGAGTCTTTCCTCTCCAAAAGTATATTTCCGGTATGTCTGGAGCAAGGTTAGCCGCCTCATCAAGTTCCACAAGAGCCATTTCATAGTTTCTCTCTACGTATAGTCTTTGAGCCTTTCTTAAAAGGGCTAAAGCATCCTGAACGCTCATCCCAAGTCCTCCAATACTGGTATAATTTTTCAAGCTATGAAAAAAATACTGCTTAATAAAAAGCTTACAGTTTTTTTACTCCTTTTTCTAGTTTTTTTTGGTCTGGTGGGAGGAGTCTTTTACGGGATAAAAAACTATAAGCGCCTGTTTAAACTGTCTGGCGTAGATATAAAAACCCAAAACTGCTCCTACAAAGATAGAAAACTTATCTGCAAAGAGGTTGTTCTAAAAGGAAAAACTTTTTTCTTAGATGCTAAAGACTTTTCTTTAGAGATAAACCTACCAAAGATATTAAAAAAACAGGAAGGCATTATACTTGAGAGTAAAAACATAAATGGATACGTAAACTTAAAAAACCAATCCTCAAAAAAGGAAAAGTTCAGATATACAAAGTTTTTAGGCTATATACTTAAGCTTACGGAAATTTCTTTAAACAACCTCAATCTAGATG
>JALUFA010000007.1 GCA_027052485.1 Hydrogenothermaceae bacterium | reverse complement strand
CTCAATGTGGGTGTGGTATGGCATATTAACCTCATAAAAATTTCAGTATTAAGCATATATTATAAAATATTGGCCTAAATATTTAACTACTAAAGGAGTAGTTTCTCTTAAAATGAAAAACCCAAAAGTGGCATTTACAACGTTAGGCTGTAGAATGAACCAGTTTGAAACATCGGCTATGGAAGAACAGTTTGCCAGAAAAGGCTACAACCTAACCTCATTTGACGATATTGCAGATATATATATAGTTAACACTTGTACCGTAACCAATGATGCTGATAGAACATCCAGAAAACTTTTGAGACAGGCAAAAAGAAGAAATCCAAATGCAGTTGTGGTTGCTACAGGTTGCTACGCGCAGGTAAGCCCAGAAAAACTGGCCGAGATAGAAGAGATAGACCTTGTTATTGGAAACTCCCACAAAACCGCAGTTTATGAGATAGTAGAAAACTTTATAAATGAGAGAAGACAGGACAAAGTTTTTATAGATAACATTTTTAGAAAAAACGAGTTTGAGACCTTTCAGATAAGCACTTTTTACGAAGGTGCAAGACCTATACTTAAAGTTCAAGAAGGGTGCAATAGTTTCTGTAGTTTCTGTATCATTCCATTTGCTAGAGGAAAAGTCAGAAGTGCAAACCCTGAGGATGTCGTCAATCAGATTAAACTTCTAGTAGATAAAGGATACAAAGAGATTGTTTTAACAGGAACCCAGCTTTCCCAGTACGGATACGACCATAAAAAGGCAAATCTTTATCAGCTTTTAAAACAAATCATAAAAATTGAAGGTTTATACAGGGTAAGGCTTTCCTCAATGGGAGTTTCAGAAATTGATGAAAACCTCCTTGACCTGATTACCAGTGAAGAAAAGATAGCTGCCCACTTTCATCTATCTCTACAGTCTGCAAGTGATAAAGTTTTAAAGGATATGAAAAGAAATTACACATTAAGTCAGTACATCAGGATTGTAAATGAGATAGTAAAAAGACGCCCAGATACGGCAATAGGGACGGATATCATTACAGGCTTTCCAACAGAAACAAGACAGGATTTTGAAGAAAGTGTAAAAGTTATAAAAGACCTGCCTTTTGCATATATTCACGTGTTTACATACTCACAGAGGGAAGGCACATCCGCTCAAAAGTTTGGAGATAAAGTATATCCTCAAGAAAAAAAGGAAAGAACAAAAATTATGATGCAGATTTCCCAAGAGAAAAATAAAGCTTTTAGAAAAAGATACGTAGATAAAGAGTTAGAGGTGTTAACAATATCGGAAAAAAACGGAAAAAAGGTAGGTTTAACTTCAAATTACATCCATGTAAAGTTTAATGGAAACGTAGATTTAAACTCTATACAAAAGGTAAAACTTACAAGAATAGGAACTGAAAGAGAGAATAATGAGGGGATTTTAGTTTGTTGAGGTCTGCTCTTCCCACATATATCCTACTCCCCTTACCGTTTTTATATTTTTCCCAAATCTGCCGAGCTTGTCCCTTAGATTTTTAATGTGTACGTCAACTGTCCTATCAAAAACATCTAAATCATTATCCCAAACTTCTTCAAGTAAAAAAGCTCTGCTTAAGACCTTTCCTTTATTTTTTAAAAGCGTTGATAAAAGCTGGTACTCTTTCTTTGTAAGGGGCACAGTCTTGCCATCAACCAGTACTTCAAGTCTATCAGGGTTAAGATATAAGTCTTTCTGGCTGATTGTTTGATTTTCTCTACATCGGGCAGTACGTCTTAGAACGGCTTTTATTCGGGCGATAAGCTCTCTAAAGGAAAAAGGTTTTGTTATATAATCATCCGCTCCAAGCTCTAAACCAACGATTTTATCTATCTCGGTACTTTTGGCTGTAAGCATGATTATTGGAATTTTGGCAAGGTTTTCATCGGCCTTTACTATTTTACAGAACTCTAGACCATCAATATCAGGGAGCATGATATCAAGGAGTATTAAATCTGGGAAGTCTGATTGTAGAGTTTCTAATGCTTTTTTGCTCTCAAGGAAAGATTTAACTTGAAACCCTTCCTTTTTTAGGTTGTAAACGAGGAGTTCATTTATATCTTCATCGTCTTCTACTATATAGATAAGTGGCATCTTTTTCTCTACAGGATGTATATTAACCGGGCACCCCCTCCGACATAGGAACTCTGGCTTACCGTTGCTCCCTTCCGGGCCTGGCGGGGTTCACCAGGTCCTATTCGGAGGGACCCGGAACTTTTATTCTAACATAGAATAGCGGATGGGGCGGGATTTGAACCCGCGGCACCACAAAGTGGTGCACAGCATTTCCAGTGCTGCTCCTTCGGCCGCTCGGACACCCATCCAAAAGCATATACTATTATAGGCTACACATCTTCATTGTCAAATAGCAACCTAATAAAAATCATTTAGAAATACGAGCTTTCACTTTTAAAATTTTGTTTTGTAAAAACAACCTTAAGGAGGATAAGTCTATGTCAGACTTTAAACACGTATTTGTGTGTATGCAACAAAAACCCCCCGGAATGCCTTCATGTGGAGGTCAAGGGTCAGATAAAATCTTTATGAAATTCCAAGAAAAGCTAATGTCAAATCCTGAGCTTATGACAAAAATGGCGGTTACACCAACAGGATGTCTAGGTCCTTGCATGTTTGGACCAAACGTAGTTGTTTACCCAGATGCTATCTGGTATGGAAATGTAAAGCCAGAAGATGTTGATGAAATCATTGAAAAACACATTCTAGGTGGAGAACCTGTAGAAAGACTTGTAACATCTAAAGGAAAACCTCCCGGAATGTTTTAAGTGATAGGGGGATTTCCCCCTTTATGCTATACTTATTTTCATGAAGATAAGAGACCTGCTGAAAAAAGTTAATACGAGTATATCTTTTGAGTTCTTTCCTCCCAAAACTAAAGAAGGTGAAGAAAAACTCTTCCAAACTATCAAAGAGCTTGAGTCTATTAAACCCACCTTTGTATCTGTTACTTATGGGGCTGGAGGCAGCACCAGAGACCGAACACGAAATATAGTTAAGAGAATACACGAAAATACAGACCTTACTGTTATGGCCCACCTAACATGCATAGGCCATACAAAGGAAGACCTTATAAACATCCTTCAAGACTATAAAAATATTGGAATAGAAAATATACTGGCACTTAGAGGAGATATTCCTTTAAATCAGGAAGACTTCCAGCATCCTGAAGATGGATGTAAGTACGCATCAGAGCTTGTATCTCTTATAAGAGAAAATTTTGGAGATTGGTACAGTATAGGCGTTGCAGCTTATCCTGAAGGCCATCCAGAAAGTCCAAATCTGGAAAGGGATGTAATAAACTTTAAGAGAAAGGTAGAGGCTGGCGCAGACTTCGCTATAACCCAGATGTTTTTTGACAACAGATACTTTTATAACTTCCTTGATTTATGCGAAAAACACGGAATTAACATACCTATAATCCCTGGGATAATGCCTATAACAAACTTTAAACAGATTAGAAAGTTTGCACTTATGTGTGGGGCAACCATTCCAGAAAAGCTGGTTAGCAAACTGGAGAAGGTCGAAGATAAGCCTGATGAAGTTGAAAAAATAGGAATTGAGTTTGCTGTAAAACAGTGTGAAGATTTACTAAAAAATGGGGTAAAAGGGCTGCACTTTTACACCCTCAATAAGTCTGATGCAACCCTTAAAATTTATAACCAGATAAAACATCTAATCAAAAATTAGCAACAAGTATTCGGTAGGTTATTGTAGACTCAACCATTCCTATAACGCCACTGAGTATTAGATACAGGATAATAAGAACAATGATGAACTGAAAGTGTTTCTGTCCTTCTGTAGGTACCTTTAAAACTTTTTCTGCTCCTATAAATATTAGATAAAATGTATAAAAAGACGCTAAGAACAGTATAAACATAGAAATTGGTGAGTTTATAGCATAGAAAGCACCGGCCATCCATTGGGGTACCAGTGAAAAAACAGCTACGGTAAAGGCCTTATTTGGGTCTTTCTCTCCGCCAAATGCTCCAGCCAGAAACATTATCAATATAGCCAGAACTACAGGTTTAAAAAGTTCAAACCCATAAGTTACCAGCATTATAAGAATTTCTTTTACTAGGGAATTGTCCTGCAGAGCCGCAAGGAGAGCCTTCATATAAGCTACTGTTTGCGGGCTTTGCTGAGAGTCTTTCTCAGCCATCATCAAAAAGTCTTCAATTCCTTGGACGTACATCTTTCTAAAAAGGGTAAAACCAATAAAATGGCTTATTGCCGGTATAGCGGCAAAAATAAGAACTACCTTTAGGTAAAGTTCTTTTATGCTGAACCTTTCCTTGGCAAGCTTTTCCCACCCTTCCTTAGGCTTAAAGTAAAGTTCAAAAAAGTAAGGTACCATTTCAACCTCCATTTATTTGTGTGTTTTAATTATATAAGAAAAATTTTTTCAAAAAGTAAGGAGGCATCAATGGAAGAGCTAAAAAAACTTATACAGGAAGCTTGGGAAAATAGAGAGCTTTTAAGGGATGAAAGATACAAAGAGGCTGTAAGAGAGGTTATAGACCTTTTAGATAAAGGGAAAATTCGCGTTGCAGAAAAAAAAGGTGGAGAATGGGTTGTTAATGAATGGGTGAAACAGGCAATTCTCCTATACTTTCCTATCCAAGATATGCAAGTTATCGAAGTTGGCCCATTTGAGTACTATGATAAAATTCCTTTAAAGAAAGGATGGAAAGAAGCCGGAGTTAGAGTTGTTCCTCCCGCTACGGCCAGATACGGTTCTTTTATAGAAAAAGGAGCTATTCTTATGCCTTCCTACGTAAATATAGGTGCGTACGTAGGAACTGGAACGTTGGTTGATACTTGGGCTACTGTAGGTTCTTGCGCTCAGATTGGAAAAAACGTTCACCTTTCCGGTGGTGTTGGCATCGGTGGTGTTTTAGAACCTCCTTCTGCTAAGCCTGTTATTGTTGAAGACAACTGTTTCATAGGCTCAAGATGCATTATTGTTGAAGGTGCCATCATTGAGGAAGAAGCAGTTTTAGGAGCTGGCGTTGTAATAACTGGTTCTACAAGGATTATAGATGTGTCTGGAGAAGAGCCAGTTGAGTATAGAGGCCGTGTACCTGCAAGAAGTGTTGTTATTCCGGGTGTTATGAATAAAAAGTTTCCAGCAGGAGAGTATGGTGTACCTGTAGCTTTAATAATAGGAAAGAGAAAAGAGTCAACGGATAAAAAGGTTTCCCTAAATGAGGCTTTAAGAGAGTTTAATATAGAAGGCTAATGCCAGCTGATGTTATTTATGCTGGTCTAGTTGTATTCTTCTTAACCAGCTTTGGCTCTCTATTAGCCATTGTAGTAAAAAAACTTCCAAATATTGGTCTTGATGTAAGCTTGGCTTTCAGCGGCGGGATAATGCTCGTCGCTTCCTTTACCTCTTTGATACTACCGTCCATAAAAGCCGGAAATATTTACCTTACTTTAATTGGTATAACATTAGGAGTTTTACTTATCTATATAATAGAGAAAAAAATTCCCCATGAGGAACAGTTTTTCAAATATAACATTCCTGATACTGAAAAATTAAACGTTAAAAACCTTATTCTTGTTGTACTTGCTATCATCATCCATAATATTCCAGAAGGTATGGCTGTGGGTGTGTCTATCGTTAATGATGTTAATAAAGGTTGGGCTACCGCTATTGCTATAGGCATACAGGATGTACCTGAAGGTTTAGCAGTTTCTCTACCGTTAATGTATCTGACTAGAAAGTTGTTTATACCGATTCTTGTAGGTATCTTAAGCGGTTTTTCTGAGTTTTTATTTGCCGTTTTAGGAGGAGTTATGTTTTTTCTCTTTAACTCTCTTTTGCCATTAGGTCTTGCGATAGCCGGTGGTGCCATGGTGTATGTAACGGTAAAAGAGGTCTTCCCCCAAGTTTATAAAGGTAGGGAAAACCCCGATTTTATAACGGTTGGCTTTCTAGCAGGTATGTTAACTATGCTATACCTAGATACAGTACTAGGTTAATCGCTAAAAACCCGAGTTCTATAAACAAATATTTCGGGATGATAGTTAATCCAGCAATCTGGAGGAAGTCCAGCCTTTATACATAGGTGGGATAGGAATTTTTCTTTATCTGGTATTTCCTCCCAAACGTCAGGTAAGAATGTGCCTTGATAGTTCCCAAGTTTCAGGATTAATCCATCTTTAAAAGGCTCAATCTTATTTAAAAGGTCTTTGTAATCTGTGTATTCCAAAGGTTGTGGATATGATAAAACCGATACTTTGGTTCTTAAGTAGGGGAGTTCTTCTAAAGTTACAGGTGTAAACCTCGGGTCTTTAGTTGCAGCA
Source organism: Hydrogenothermaceae bacterium (assembly GCA_027052485.1). Taxonomy (GTDB): domain Bacteria; phylum Aquificota; class Aquificia; order Aquificales; family Hydrogenothermaceae; genus Hydrogenothermus. The sequence goes on along the minus strand of JALUFA010000007.1, from coordinate 142 downwards.
GCTATCGCATTGGATATAACATCCTGATATAAAGGTCTAAACGGAAGGATAGACCCGATACATCCCCTTAACTGTCCTGTATCCCTTCTCTCTAAGGTAACAAAGGAGGCACCTTTTTTCTTCCAGTTTTCGTAAGGTACCT
>JALUFA010000006.1 GCA_027052485.1 Hydrogenothermaceae bacterium | reverse complement strand
TTTTGCCGTTTTATCTTATAACTCCTTCTAATGAAAAACTAGATAAAAACCTGATAAAAAAAATAGATATAACGAAAGCCGAGCCCCAGATAGGCATTGAGGGAGGAACCTTAAAAAAAACACTTCTTGGCGATGCAAAGACCTTTAATCCTGCAATGGCACAGGAGACAACCTCCACAGCGGTTATTGGAGACCTTTTTAATGGTTTAACAAAAACAAACGTAAAAACACTACTCCCTGAACCCGATTTAGCTGAAAAGTGGGAACACTCAAAGGATGGGAAAGTCTGGTATTTTTACATAAGGAAAGATGCCTACTGGTTTGATGGTAAGCCTGTTAGTGCTGATGATGTTGTTTTTACATACAATCAGATTTACTACAATCCTAAAATTCCAACGTCTGCAAGGGACGTTTTAACTGTTGACGGGAAGCCTTTTAAAGTGGAAAAAGTATCAGAAAAAGTTGTAAAGTTTACCCTTCCAAAACCTTTTGCACCTTTTTTACAGGCGGTAGGTCAGCCTATACTTCCTAAGCACAAGCTTGAAAAATACGTAAAAAATGGAACTTTTGCCTCTGCTTGGAGTATAAGCACAGACCCAAAAGAGATAGTAGGCACTGGTAAGTATATGTTAGTCAAGTATATCCCGGGACAGATAGCTATCTATAAGAGAAATCCTCTCTATTGGGAAAAAGACCCTAAAGGACAAAGACTGCCATATATAGTAAAGGTAAAAGCTCAGATTGTTGCAGACCCAGACGTTCAACTTATAAAATTCCTATCAGGAGAGTCTGATATTTACGGTGTAAGGCCATCTGACCTGCCTCAACTAGTACCAAAAGAAAAGGAAAAAAATTTCACCATTTACAACTTAGGGGCAACCCCATCTACAACATTTATAGTTTTCAATCAAAATCCCAACGCACCTATTCCAAAGTACAAGATAAAGTGGTTTAGAAACACAAAGTTTAGGCAGGCTATATCCTATGCCGTTGATAGAATAGGTATTATAAACCTCGTTTATAACGGTTTAGCTTACCCAATTTACACGGCAGTAACCCCTGCAAACAGACGCCTCTACGATGAAAAATATTACCCCAAATATCCCTACAATTTAAAAAAGGCAAAAGAAATTTTACTGTCTATTGGCTTTAAAGAAGGGAAAGACGGCTTTTTATACGATAAAGAGGGACACAAGCTTGAGTTTACCCTTATAACAAATGCAGGAAACAAAGAGAGAGAAGCTATCGGAAATATTCTAAAGGATGATTTGAAAAAGATAGGGATAGATGTAAACTTTCAAACTTTGGACTTTAACAACCTTGTTTCCAAGCTTATGGGTAGCCACGACTTTGAGGCTGTAATTATAGGACTAACTGGAAGCCTAGACCCGTACTTCGGGCAGAGTGTTTGGCTAAGTTCAGGGCATCTTCACATGTGGTATCCAAACCAAAAAAAACCATCTACAAAGTGGGAAGCAAAGATTGATGAGCTTTTTAAAAAAGCAGCTGTTGAGTTAGACCCAAAAAAAAGAGACCAGCTTTATAAAGAAGCTTTTAAGATTATAGGAATATACCAACCGATGATTTTTATTGCTGCTCCGGAAGAACTACTGGCAGTTAAAAACAAACTAAAAAATGTATTTCCTACTGTGTGGGGTTGGTATAAAGATGAGATGGTTTATATAAAAGATTAAAATGAGAAAACTCATTTTTTTT
>JALUFA010000005.1 GCA_027052485.1 Hydrogenothermaceae bacterium | reverse complement strand
ATTCACATATTAGTATATTTGGAGGTTTAGGAGATGAAAAAGTTAGTAAGCTCAGCACTACTCGCATCGGCTGTTTTAACAACAGGCGCTTTAGCAACGAACGGGGACAACCTTATTGGTGTTTCTCCAGCATCCAGAGGAATGGGTGGTATTGGTGTAGGACTTCCTTCAGGTGCAACAGATGCTATCTTTAAAAACCCAGCGTGGATGTCAGCCCAAAAAGGTTTCAATGTAAGCTTTGGTGGAATACTGTTTTTACCAGATGTGAAGACGCAAGCAAAAGGTTTATTTAACGGGGCTCCAGGAGTACCTCCAGGAGGATTTACCTTTGATGAAACCTCAGATGCAGACACATTCACAATTCCTGAGGTCGCAATCGTAAATCAAATAAACGATAGCCTCACTGTAGGTATTGGTGCCTTTGGTGTTTCTGGGGTTGGTGTTGACTATAGAAATACAGCAGTACAACCTATACAGTACACAAACTTCCAGTTTATGAGAATTATTCCTGCAATATCTTACAAAATCACAGATGCTCTTTCGGTTGGTGGTGCCGTTGACCTTGCATGGGGTTCACTTGATATGGGTAATGGAGCATCTCCTGATTATGGCGTAGGGGTTCAGCTCGGTGTGGCTTATGATATGGGAATGTTAACTTTCGGTGCCAACTACCAGTCAGCTATCAATATGAAGTATGAAAAGGTTTATGATACAAATAGAGACGGAAAGCTAGAAGATATGAAACTCTCCCAACCTCAAGAGCTGGCGTTTGGTATAGGTGCAAGGCCTATGGATAATTTAAAAGTTGGTCTTGATGTTAGATGGATTAACTGGTCTGATGCAGATGGATACGGAGACTTTGGATGGGACGACCAGTGGGTAATAGCTATTGGTGGAGAGTATAAAATAGATAAATTAGCTTTAAGAGCCGGTTATAACTATGGAAAATCTCCAATAGATGACTTTAATAATCCTAATCCAGCAAAAACTAAAAACATTCCTGATTTTGCAAGGCCTTTAAACGAGTATGAAATAGCAGCTTTCAACCTTGTAGGCTTCCCAGCTATATCAGAACATCACTTTACTATTGGTGCTGGATACCAGTTCACAGAACACTTCACATTCCACGTATCTTATGTTTACTCTCCTGAAGCAGAGAAAAAGTTAACGTTAGGCGGACAAGAAGTCCTAAAAACAAAAATGACTCAACACTCTATTGGAATGGGTTTAGACTGGCACTTCTAAGATAGATGGAGGATTTAACGATGAAGAGAAAACTAACAGGAATGGTAGTAGGCTCACTAAGTTTGGCATCCTTTGCCCTGGCACAGCCTGCTTTTATGTCTCCAGAGTACGCAAAAGAGTTCTGTGAGCTTTGGAACAAAACCCCAACGTTAACAGAGGGTTTAGCAAACTGGGCTAAGCACACAAAAGACGGTAAAGAGTACAGAAGCATTCAGTTTTACAGAACAGACTGTGGCGGAAAGGAAAAGGCTATTGAAGTTCATATTGTCAATAAAGATGGAAAGGCTATTTGTATTTATGGAGGAAAGGCTGTAGACCCAAAACCTGACTTTCTAATGTATACAACCACAGATAAATGGAAAGAACTTGCCAACGGTGAGTTTGGTTTCATGGGGATGGGTATCATGACTAAAATGTCCTTTGAAGGCTCTAAAGTGGAAGCAATGAGAAACATGGGGCCTTTCAAAGCATTCTTACTAAACCTTGGTAAGGTTCCTCACACAGACGCCTGTCCTTAGAACTAATC
>JALUFA010000004.1:2497-6706 GCA_027052485.1 Hydrogenothermaceae bacterium | reverse complement strand
CGTTTCCTTTAAGGAGAGAAAGATGAAACTTGGTGTAAATATAGACCACATAGCAACATTAAGACAGGCAAGAAGAACGTTTGAGCCTGATCCTGTAAAAGGAGCTTTAATAGCCCAAGAAAGTGGAGCAGACCAGATAACCTTACACCTTCGGGAAGATAGACGGCATATACAGGATGAAGACCTTGTAAGAATAAAAGCAATAATCACAAAAGTTCCCATAAACCTGGAGATGGCACCTACCGAAGAGATGAAAAACATCGCAATAGATGTAAAGGTAAACAGAGTCACCCTTGTTCCTGAAAAGAGAGAGGAAATAACAACTGAGGGAGGATTAGACGTAGTTTCAAACCTAGATTACCTGAAAAAGTTTGTTAAAGAGATAAAGGAAAATGGAATAAAAGTTGCAATGTTTATTGACCCAGAGTTTAGCCAGATAGACGCATCGTTTGAAACAGGAGCAGATGCCGTTGAGCTTCACACAGGAGAGTATGCAAATGCTACAGGAAGAAAGCTCGCTGAAGAACTAGAGAGGTTAAAAAAGGCTGCTAAATATGCAAAGGATAAAGGGTTAAAGGTTTTTGCAGGCCACGGACTAACCTATGACAACGTAAAACCTGTAGCCCAGATACCAGAAATTGAAGAACTAAACATAGGTCATTCAATAATTGCAAACTCCATTTTTTTAGGTTTAGACAAAGCCATAGAAAGGATGAAAAGGTTAATATTAGAGGCTAGGGTAGAGTAATGTGTGGAATTATTGGATACATAGGAAAAAGAAAAGCAGTACCTGTTTTGTTAAATGGTCTTCATAGGCTTGAGTACAGGGGGTATGACTCGGCAGGCATTGCTGTTATAGAACCTGTTGGAAACAAAATAGTAATAGAAAAACAGGTAGGTAAGATAAAAGACCTGCAGGAAAAGCTGTGGGATAAAAGAATAGATGGACACGTTGGTATAGGCCACTCAAGGTGGGCTACCCATGGAGAACCATCCATAGAAAACGCCCATCCCCACATAAGCCAGAATGGTAAGTTTGCCATAGTCCACAACGGCATAATAGAAAACTACCTAGAGTTAAAAAAAGAGCTTGAAGAAAAAGGCTATAAATTTGTGTCAAAAACAGATACGGAAGTAATAGCTCACCTTTTTGAAGAGCTTTACTCAGGAAATATCGTTGAAACTGCCGTTGAAGTTGCAAAAAGGTTAAAAGGAGCTTATGCGGTAGGGGTTATATCCTCAGAAGAGCCAGACAAGTTAGTGGCTATAAAGCAGGGAAGCCCTTTAATCGTTGGTTTAGGAAAGGATGAAAACTTTATAGCCTCAGACATACCTGCTGTCTTGGAATACACAAAAGACTTTATCGTTTTAGACGATGGAGAAATTGCCGTCTTAACAAAAGATGAAGTTCACGTTCTTGATATAAACGGAAAGCCAAAAGAAAAAAAAGTACTACACGTAGATTGGGATGTTTCAGTAGCAGAAAAGGCTGGATATAAGCACTTTATGCAAAAGGAAATTTTCGAGCAGCCAAGAGCTTTATCGGACACAATTGCCGGATTTAACTCTAATTTAAATGAAGAACTGTTAAACACCCTTTCAAACGCTGACCGTATCTACATTATTGCGTGTGGTACTTCCTACCATGCCGGTCTTGTAGGTAAATTCTGGATAGAAAAGTTTGCAAAGGTACCTGTTGAGGTAGACTACGCATCTGAATTTAGATATAGGGATAAAGTTTTAACGGATAAAACTGTTGTTTTTGGAATAAGTCAGTCTGGAGAAACAGCAGATACTAGATTTGCCTTACTAGATGCTAAAAAAGAAGGAGCTAAAACTGTTGCTTTAGTAAATGTAGTAGGAAGTTCCCTATCTAGGGAGTCTGACCATACCCTTTTTACCTATAGTGGTCCTGAAATAGGCGTTGCAGCAACAAAAACTTTTACTTCACAACTTGCCGTATTGTACCTACTTGCTTTAAATTTAGGAAAATTTAGGAATATTATTGATAACAGACTGTTTGAAAACTTATACGAATCTTTACTTAAAGTACCTTCTGCAATAGAAGAGATTTTAAAATCAGATGAGAAGATTAAGGATATAGCTTATAAGTACATAAATGCTAAAGACTTTCTATTCTTAGGAAGAAACATAAACTACCCTATAGCTTTAGAAGGAGCCTTGAAACTTAAGGAAATCTCATATATCCATGCAGAAGGCTACCCTGCAGGTGAGATGAAACACGGACCTATTGCGCTTATAGATGAGAACCTACCAGTTGCCGTGCTAGCCCCTATTGATAAATTTTACGAAAAAATCCTGTCAAACATTCAGGAAGTTAAGGCCAGAAAAGGGAAAGTCATATCCATAACAACAGAAGGGAACAAGGAGATAGAAAAGTTTTCAGAAGATACAATCTATATACCAAAGGTAGAAGATGTACTTTATCCATTCTTAACAGTTATACCGTTGCAGCTTCTTTCCTACCATATAGCAACGTTTCTTGGAAAAGACGTAGACCAGCCTAGAAACCTAGCAAAGACTGTTACAGTGGAGTAAGTATGAAAAACAAAGCTGTATTTTTAGATAGAGATGGTGTTATCAATAAAGACTACGGATACGTACACAGGGTTGAAGACTTTGAAGTTTATCCTCAGGTCTTCCCTGCGTTAAGGAAACTTCAGGAGGCAGGGTTTAAACTCTTTATCGTTACAAACCAGTCTGGAATAGCCGTTGGATACTACACAGAGGAAGATTTTAAAAAAGTAACCGACTATATGCTTTTGCTTTTTGATAAGGAAGGCATAAAGATAGAAAAGGTGTACTACTGTCCCCACCACCCAGAAGGGATAATCCCAGAGCTTACTAAAAAGTGTGATTGTAGAAAACCCGAAAGTGGAATGATAAAACAGGCGATAAAAGAGTTTAACATAGATCCTAAAAAATCCTTTCTGATTGGAGATAAAGAAACAGATATTCAGGCAGCCCACAGAGAAGGTATAAAAGCTGCACTTGTTAAAACGGGACAGGGGAAAAAATACGTAAATCAAACCTCAGCAGATTATATAGCTGAAGATATTTTAGACGCCGTTGAGAACTTCATACTAAAATCTGCTTGATAAATTTTATATTTTTCTAAACTCAGCTAATCTTATATTTGCCTTATAAAAGAGTATAAGGTAGATTTTATCATGGAAATAAAAGGGCAAATTAATAAAGAAGTAGTGGATACCCTTGTAAAGTTAATGGAATCAGTCATAGGAAAGAGAAGTGTCGAAATTATCTTAAGAAAGCTAAACAATAGAGAAAACCTAAAGGGTAAAGACCTTATATACACATTTGCAGAAGAAACGCAAAATTTATTAGGTGATAAAGGTGGTTATGCCACTTTAAGACAAGTAGGACGAGATTTGGCGAAAAGTTTAATGAATAAGTATCCACAAGACAAATGGGAATTTATACTAGAAACGGCGCTTAACGATTTTGGATTTGCAAGAAAAATAGAAAAAGATAGAGACTGTGCTTATATATGCGGATGTGTATTTTATGAAACTCTAAATAAAAACCATTTAAAACCTACAGAACACGCTGTTTGCTGGGCTGGCTGGGGCTTTATTGAAGGTTTCGTTAAACAGATGTATGGTGTAAAGGGAATAAAGTGGCAAAGTCGAGATATAGAAAATGCAAAATGCCGTTTTGAGTTTTTAAAATAAAAAACCGCCAAAAGGCGGCTGTATTACTCGGTTATAGATGCGTAATCAACACCCATAACCTCTAGTTGCTCTTTACATCTATCGCAAACAGGTTGTCCGTTCTTACCTACCGATGTATCGTAAATCCAGCATCTTGGACATTTTTCACCTTCAGCTCGTTTTACTCCTACTTTTGCACCCTGAACTTTTTCTCCTTCTATAACCACATCAGCATCTATATTTTCATCATCTACCAGCTCAACCTGTGAGACTGTAAAGAAAAACTTTATCCAGTCTTCTCTCTCTTTTATAAGACTTGAGTATTCCTCAGGTAGTTTTAAAACCACTTTAGCCTCGTAAGGGTGTCTTATAATATCTTGCTTTCTCGCTTCCTCTAAAGCCTTTAAAACATCATCCCTAACTTCAAGTAGTTTTTTGTAGATTTCCTCTAGTTTTTCATCTTTCAACGCTGGGTTTGGTTTAGGCATAAGCTCAAGGTGGATACTCTCTTTAACAT
>JALUFA010000004.1:0-2487 GCA_027052485.1 Hydrogenothermaceae bacterium | reverse complement strand
GACTTCTTCTGTAGTAAACGATAATATTGGAGCTAAAAGTTTTGTAAATGTGGTTAAAAGCTCCCATAAAACAGTCTGGGCTGACCTTCTCTCTTTAGAGTCTGGAGCGTAAACGTAAAGTCTATCTTTAAGAATATCAAGATATATAGCTGATAAATCCACTATAAAGAAGTTTTTGACGATATGGTAGATTTTGTAAAATGTGTAATCACTGTAAGCCTTTAAAGACTGTTCCAGTATAGACTGTGTTCTAGATAATATCCATCTGTCTATTTCAAGTAAATCTTCATATTTAACCTTATCTGTTTCTGGGTTAAAGTCGTAAAGGTTTCCTAAAAAGTATCTAAAAGTGTTTCTTATCTTTCTGTAATCATCTGCTACCCTTTTTAGGATTTGAGGGCCTAGTTTTATATCAATGGTGTAATCCTCTGTCACAACCCACAGACGTAAAATGTCAGCACCGTACTGTTTTATTATTTTTTCTGGAGCAATAACATTGCCCTCAGACTTTGACATTTTTCTACCTTTTTCATCCACAGTAAAACCATGGGTTAGAACGCTGTCATATGGAGCCCTTCCATATGAAGCCACAGATTCTAAAAGTGAAGACTGGAACCATCCTCTATGCTGGTCTGACCCTTCAAGATACATATCTGCAGGCCATCTTAGTTCAGGCCAAACGCCAGACTTTAGTACAGCTGCATGGGAAACTCCAGAGTCAAACCAAACGTCTAAAATGTCTTCCTCTTTCTTAAAGTTCGTACTTCCACAGTTGGCACACTTATACCCCTCAGGTAAAAGTTCTTCTACCGATTTTTCAAACCATAGGTCAGCTCCGTATTCATAGTTTTCAACCATGCTTGCTATTCTTTCAAAGATTTCTGGTTCGCTAACAATTGTGTCGCAGTCCTGACAGTAAAATACAGCAATAGGAACTCCCCAGACCCTCTGCCTAGAGATACACCAGTCTGGCCTGTTCTCAACCATAGATTTTATTCTGTTTTGTCCCCACTCTGGTATCCATTTAACCCTTTCTATCTCTTTTAAAGCTTCTCCTCTTAACGTATCCCCATTTTCCAGCACTGCATCCATTGCGATGAACCATTGGGGAGTTGCTCTAAAAATAACAGGATTTTTACATCTCCAGCAGTGAGGATACGAGTGTTTTATCGTTTCTTTATGAAGTAATGCCCCTACCTCTTCAAGTTTTTGGATGATAAGGTCATTTGCATCAAAAACTCTAACTCCCCATAGCCACTCAGGAGCCTGCTTTGTAAATCTACCTTCATCATCTACAGGAGAAAATGGTTCTATACCGTATCTTTGCCCGATTATGTAGTCTTCTTGACCGTGTCCTGGAGCCATATGAACCAGACCAGTACCGGTACCAAGTTCCACAAACTCAGATAAATAGATTTTAGATACTCTATCTATGAAAGGGTGTTTGTACTCTAGAAATTCAAGCTCTCTTCCCTTTACCTCTTTTAATATTTCTCCATCTAGATTTGTTTTTTCTTTAAAAGACTCTAAAAGCTCCTTTGCTACAATGTATATTTTTCCATCATTAGCTTTAAAAAACACGTAATCAAAATCGGGATTAACCATTATTCCTAAGTTTGCAGGCAAAGTCCAAGGAGTCGTAGTCCAGATAACTGGGTAGATTTTTCCTTCTAATCCGAAAGGATTATCTATTAACTCAAAGGCAACATATATAGCAGGGTCTTTCTTTTCACGATACTCTACTTCTGCCTCAGCTTCAGCTGTTTTGTCATAAATACACCAATAAACAGGTTTTTTCCCTCTGTAGGCTACACCTTTTTGGAACACTCGTCCAAGCTCTCTTATCTCCTGAGCCTGATAGGAAGGATACATTGTTAAGTATGGCTTTTCCCAGTTTCCAATAACTCCTAATCTTTTAAACTCTTCACGCTGAATGTTTACAAATTTAGAAGCATACTCTCTACAAAGTCTTCGAAATTCAGCTTTAGGTAAATCTTCTTTACGTTTCTTTTGTTTTTTCAGCTCCTTTTCAACTTCTCTTTCAATTGGAAGGCCATGACAGTCCCATCCAGGTACAAAAGGAGCATCTTTCCCCTGCATAGATTCAAACTTTACAAGTATATCTTTAATGATTTTGTTTAATGCATGCCCCACGTGGATATGTCCGTTTGCATACGGAGGTCCATCATGGAGGATGTATTTAGGTTGGCCTTGCCTTTCTTCTCTAAGTTTGTCATACAGATTTATTTTATCCCATAAAGATAGTATTTCTGGCTCTCTTTTGGGTAAGTTTCCTTTCATTGGGAACTCTGTTTTTGGTAGATTCAGGGTGTCTTTCCAGTCCAAATTTAAAACCTCCTAAGGTAATACTTGATAAATTTTTACTTACAATGTATATTATATAACGCACGGAGGGGTGGCCGAGCGGACGAAGGCAGGTGATTTGAAATCACCCGAGGGTTCACAGCCCTCCGGGGGTTCGAATCC
>JALUFA010000003.1:844-6721 GCA_027052485.1 Hydrogenothermaceae bacterium | reverse complement strand
GTTTTTGAGATTTTCAGGTTTTGGAATGGGAATATTTAAAAGCTTTAGCCTTTCTTTGATAAGAGGAGTTTTCTTAAGCTTTAAGAAGTAAACAAACTGGTATATTGAGTTTTCTAGATTAGTTTTTGCATTAATAACTTCAGCTCTAGCAGTTTCATACTGGGCTTTCGTTCTGATATAGTCGTATTTTGAGATTAAGCCTGTTTTGTACTTTTCTTGGGTTAAGATTAAGTTTTTCTGCCAGTATTTTAGTGTATCTTCTTTTAGCTTTAGTTCTTCCTTTTTCTCCAATATATCTTGGTATATTTGTAGTGCAGTGTATATAACCTCCTGCTCTACCTTCTTTAAAATGGCTTTCTTTAAGAGGTAGTTTTTTCTTGCAATTTTTAAACTCTCAAAGATTGATTTATCAAAGATTTTCTGGTTTAGATAAACAGATGCGTTGTACTTATTTTTTAAGCTAAAGTTTGTTATGTAATTTGGGTCGTATCTGTTAAACATTGCATTTAAACCAATATGGGGAAAAAGCTCACCTTTTACCTGCCTTATTTTTGCTTCAACCTGCTTGATATCCTGTATAGAAAGTTTTACATCTGTTGCCTGTTTTTTTGCAAGCTTTATAACGTCTTGTTGGGTAAGGCTGTAGCTCTGTAAGCTTATAATAAGAGTAAGGCTAAAAATTAACCAGATGAGTTTCAACTTTTTCTCCCTCTTTTAGGTCTATCGGCGCATCTACAACTATAAGCTCATCTTTTAAAAAAGGAGTATCAGTTATAACCTTTCCATATCTCTGAGATACAATGTGGATTTTTTTCTTTTTTATCGTACCGTTTATTACTGTGAAAACGTAAACTTTGTCCTTTTCCATATGTATAGCCCTTTCTGGAATTTCAAAGCCTATAAAGGTCTTATCTGGTACGTACACCTTAACAAATAGATTTTCGGCAGGAAGTGCTTTATCAGGCTTAAGTTGCACCCTAAACAGACTTTCTTTGGTTAAGGACTTGGATTTATATATAACTTTTCCAATAAACTGTCTGTCATTTATCTTAAATTTGATTTTTTGACCTTCTTTTACCTTGAAGAAAAACCTTTGGGGTAGCATAAACTCAACAACGATAGACTCAGGCTTAAAGATATAAAACATCTTTATATTTGGATTAACATAGTCTCCTTGATTTATGTACTTATCGTTAAGCATTCCGCTTATTGGAGATGTTATCCTTGTTTTCTCTAAGGTTATTTTTAGTTTTTCTAAACGTTTTTCTCCAGCTTCTAAATCATTTTTTGCTGTCTGGTAGTTTTTTTTAGCAACGAGGAACTCATTTTCACTGATTAGATTCTTTTCATACAGATATTTTTTACGCTGGTACAGGGTTTTATTGTACTCGTATACACTTTTTAGCTTGTTAACTGTAGCGGTCTGTGCTTCTACATCCTTTTGGTACTTAGAAGTTTCTATCTGGGCTAACAGCTGACCTTCTTTTACCCTCTGGCCTTCATGTACGTACACCTTTTCAACAGTTCCATCTACCTCAGGTTTTACGTTAACATAAACTTTTGCTTTGGTTGTTCCGTTGGCTTTATAGTACAAGGTTATCTTTTTTTTATGAGGTTTAATAACATCAACCTGAACTACCCCAAAAGCGGTTGTGAAAACAAGTAGTAAACTTATGACAAAAATCACTTTCAACCTCAAAAATCGGCGTATTGTAAATCATTAGTAAATCTACATTATACATAATACATAAAAGCTATCTGTTTGATGTGTTTGATTTGCTTGACTGGTTATTTAATCTTTTCTATATTTTAATAGTGTTAGTTAGTGCTTACAAACTGGTAAATTATACTTAGGAGGTATACATATGGACGCTCTAACACTTGCGCGGTGGCAGTTTGGAGCAACGGCTTTCTTCCACTTTATTTATGTCCCGCTTACCCTTGGTCTTGGCTGGCTTATCGCCATTATGAAGTACAAGTACCTGAAAACAGGTAATAAGACCTACGATGACCTTGCTATGTTCTTTATGAAACTGTTTGCAATCAACTTTGCCGTTGGTGTTGCAACTGGTCTGACTATGGAGTTTGAGTTTGGTACCAACTGGTCTGAGTACTCAAAACTGGTTGGTGATATCTTTGGAGCACCACTTGCCCTTGAAGGTCTAACGGCATTCTTCCTTGAGTCAACATTTATGGGTATATTCCTCTTTGGTAAAGGTAGAGTTTCCGAAAAGGTTCACACATTCTCCGCTTTTATGGTTGCTATAGGTGGAACCTTATCAGCTCTGTGGATTTTAATTGCTAACTCTTGGCAGCAAACCCCAGAAGGATACAAGCTCGTTGAAACTCCTCAAGGAATTAAAGCTGTATTAACAGACTTTTTGGCCGCTGTTTGGAACCACACCTCAGCCATAAGATTTTTACACACAGTTGATGGTGGTCTTATTACTGCTGGATTTTTCGTAATGGGTGTTAGTGCTTTCTTCTTACTTAAAAGAAGACACGTAAACTTTGCAAAACTTGGTCTTAAAGTAGGATTAATCTTTACCGCAATAGCTGCTACAGTTCAGGTTATTTTTGGGGATATCCACGGATGGCTCGTTGCAGAACATCAACCTTTAAAACTTGCTATGTTTGAAGGTAAGTTTAAAACTGAAAAGTGTGCTTCTCTAGACCTGTTTGGAATAATAGACCAGGAAAAACATGAAAGTAAAATGCTCCTGAAAATTCCTTGCTTACTAAGTATCCTTTCTTACCACGATCCAAACGCCCCAGTTAAAGGTGTTGATGACCTTATAAAAGAGTATCAGCAAAAGGCTAAGTATTACGCTAGCCTAATCCCTGTTTTAGAGCAAAAGCTAAAAGAGGCTAAAACTCCTGAAGAAATGGAAAAGATAAAAGAACAGCTAATTATGGCAAAAGTAAAAGCCCACTCTCTCAATATCTCCTATGAAGACCTACCATCTATTCCACTTGTTTTTACAACATTCCACCTTATGGTTTACCTAGGATTCTTCTTTGTGGTAGTTGTACTTGTAGGACTGTGGAAACTTAAAAGAGGCACTTTATACAGCAGCAAAGGTTTCTTATGGCTACTGGTACTTTCAATACCTCTACCATTCTTAGCAAATGAGCTTGGATGGATTTCTACAGAAGTCGGTAGACAGCCTTGGATTGTTTATGAAATCCTAAAAACTGCAGATGGAGTTTCTCCTGTACCTGCAACAAACGTAGCTATCTCACTAACAGTGTTTACTATCATCTACACAATTCTGTTTATCATCTACATCTATACCATGACTAGAGCGATAGCTAAAGGTCCTAACATCCCTGAGGAAAAGGAAATTAACGCTCCAACAGAACCAAACCCAAGCTTTACAACAGCTTTTTCATCAAACAGGGAGGTAAAGTAAGATGCCAATAGAACTGTTTACAACCTTAAACGGGATATGGTTTTTACTGGCTGGAATATTCTTAGTCGGTTATGCTCTAACTGACGGTTTTGACCTGGGGGCTGGAGCCATCCACCTCTTTACAAAGGATGAAGAGATAAGAAAAACATACATGAACGCAATTGGTCCTGTTTGGGATGGAAACGAGGTTTGGCTTATTGCTGGTGGAGGTATGCTTTTTGCAGCTTTCCCTGTTGTTTACGCCGTATCCTTTAGTGCCTTCTACCTTGCAATGTTCTTAGTACTGTGGGCTCTCATACTTAGAGCTGTATCCTTTGAGTACAGAAACAAAAAAGACTCTCCTACTTGGAAAAAGTGGTGGGATAGAGCTTACTGGATAGGAAACGTTGTTCCAGCAATTCTTTACGGTGTTGCTGTTGGAAATGCAGTTTTAGGTATACCTATAGACCAAAAAGGTGTCTTCCACGGTACATTCTTTACTCTTCTAAAGCCTGCTGCTATATTTATGGGCTTTGTCGCTCTGTTTATGTTCGTGATGCACGGAGCTGCCTACCTTATGATAAAAACAGAGGGAAAAGCATTTGACTTTGCTAAAAAAGCGGCAATTGTTGGCTTTGTAGGATACGTGATATTCCTAGCATTGACAGACTTTTTCATCATTGCAACAGAGCCAAAACTCTTTATGAACTTCTTTAAGTATCCACTGTTTTGGATAGCTCCGTTGATAATGCTAGCTGGTATCTTCTTCTACTTTAAATGGCTTATCGTTGATGAAAAGTACAACAAAGTTATTTACGCTTCTAGCATGGTAATCATCGGTAGCGTTTTGACTATAGCCCTCGCTAGCTATCCAGTGTTTATCCGTTCTACAATTGATGAAAAGTACAACCTGACAATCTGGAACTCTGCATCATCCCACTTAACACTTCTCATCATGCTAATTTCAACTCTTATATTCCTGCCAATTGTTATTGGTTATACAATTTACGTTTACAGAGTATTTAAAGGTAAGGTAAGTGCAGAGGGTGGTTATGGACACTAAAATCGCTATGCCCGTAAAACCCAATCCTAAAAATAGAGAGGAGTATGTAGTTTCCAACGCCTTTGGGCGTGCTCCCCTCTTTGCTATTGTCAGCCCTGATGGTTCTATTGAGATTATTAAAGTGGGAATTCAAGGTGGCAGAAACATTGCCAATCTCTTAAAACAACACGATATTAAAGTTGTACTTACTTCTCATTTAGGGAGGGGAGCTTACAATGCACTTCTTGAAGCGGGAATCAAACCCTACTATGTACCTTCAGGGATTTCTATAGATACAGCCCTAAAAATGTATCAGTCAAGAGATACAAAACCATTTTCTCAGGCTGATATAGATTCATGCGGGCACCATCATTAAAACGGTTGCCCGCCTACTCTTTTTGATTTTATAATGGCTAAACAGATAGTTTATACTTACTAAATCTATCAGGAGGAAAAGATGGCTAAAGTTGTCGTTGTTGGTGCAGGTTTTGCCGGCCACTACGGAGCTCTAATTCTTCAAGATGAGCTAAAAAAGCTTGGAGGAAACCACGAAATTACCGTTATAAGCAGAGTTCCAAAGTTTACATACATACCGTCTCTCGTTTGGGTTGGTGTAGGTCAGATGGCAGATTCTGACGTCCAGTTTGACCTAAAACCTGTTTACGATAAGCTGGGAATAAACTTTATACATGGAGCAGTAGAAGAAGTCTGGCCTGATAATAAGTTTGTCAGAGTGAAACTTCCAGATGGTTCTACTAAAGACGTGGATTATGACTTTTTACTTATGGCTACAGGACCATACCTGAACTTTGAAGCTACAGAAGGATTGGGTCCAGAAAATGGATACACCCAGTCAATCTGTTCTCCACCTCACGCTACAGAAGCAGCAGCGAGGTATTTAGACTTAGTTGCAAGATTGGAAAAAGGGGATAAAGCTACAGTTGTTATTGGAACAGGCCATGGTACGGCAACATGTCAGGGGGCTGCATTTGAGTATATCTGTAACGTTCACAATGACCTTGTAGATAGAGGATTAAGGGACAAAGTACGGTTAATCTGGCTTTCTAACGAGCCAAGGCTTGGAGATTTTGGTATAGATGGTCTTGAAGCAAAGCAAGGTTCTTTAATATTTACATCTGAAATGATGGCAGAAGGACTTTTTGCTGACTACGGAATAGAGTATCAGATACGAAGCCACGTTCATAAAGTTGACGACAAACAGATACACATAGAGACAGTAGAAGGGGAGTTTAAAGATATTGATTATGATTTTGCAATGCTTATACCTCCTTTTAAAGGACAGCCAATAAAATGGTTTGATAAGGATGGAAACGATATAACATCAAAAGTTTGTAATCCAGCTGGTTTTGTAAAAGTTGATGCAAACTACGGAAAAACATGGGAAGAATTAGACGGTCCAGACTGGCCTAGAACGTATCAATC
>JALUFA010000003.1:0-834 GCA_027052485.1 Hydrogenothermaceae bacterium | reverse complement strand
GGCCAGCACCTCCTAGAACAGGTTTTACAGCTGAGCTTTCCGGTAAAGCAGCTGCGCTAAACATAGTTGAGCTTATAAAAGGAAACAAGCCAACCCATACAGCCTCAATGGCTGAAACACCAGGGCTTTGTATTGCATCTATGAAGAAAAGTATATTAAACGGTGAAGCTGCGACGATTGCTATCTATCCAGTTGCTAGAGACTACAGTAAGTATCCTGAGTACGGTAGAGATTTAGACAACTGTACTGCAGAGATTGGTCTTGCGGGAGCTTGGTTTAAACTTGCACTCCACTACGCATTTTTATATAAACTACAGGCAAAACCATTCTGGAAGTTAATACCATAGGGGGTTTTTAAATGAAACACAGAAAAACAGTTGAAAAAAAGGCTACTTTCCGTTTTACTGAAAAAGACAGAAAAAGAATGAAAAGCTATATATACCAGTTTTTCAGGGCTATAGTACTGGCATGGAAGTTCTGGAGGTTGGTTAGAAAAGTTCACTAATAGGCAGGGAGCGTTCCCTGCTTTACCATTAAAAGGTAAACCAGTAGAGCCGTTCCAATAGGAATTGTAAAGTTATCATCGGTAAATATACTATCTGGTCTGCTAAACATCTCTAAAAGGGCAGCAAAAACTGACACCAGTAAAGCGTTCCCAAAACCTATAAACCACATCAAAACCAACGTATTAGCAATAATGCCAACCAACGCCCCTTCTAATGTCCTGTTATTAATCAGTTTTGTTTTTCCAAAAAACTTTCCTCCAATAGTGGAAAACCCATCATAAAGAGCTAACGTAATAATAGAAATTGCTACAATCTCTCTAGGAAAGAT
>JALUFA010000002.1 GCA_027052485.1 Hydrogenothermaceae bacterium | reverse complement strand
GGAAATTTCTCCTTTCTTAACTGCCTCTCTAACTCCACAGTCAGGTTCAACGGTGTGGGTACAGTTTGGGAACTTACACTGGTATCGTAAGAACTCCCTAAAATGTTTTGGAACTTCTTTTTTATCCATAAAGTAAAGGGCATCTATCTTTGAAAATCCGGGAGTGTCAGCTATGAAAGCATTATCGCCAAACTTAAAAAGTTTTACTCCAGTTGTTGTGTGCCTTCCCCTTTCTGTTTTTCTTGAAACTTCTCTGGTCTCAAGGTCTATTCCGGTAAGTTTGGAAACTATGGAGCTTTTGCCTACCCCTGAAGGTCCAGCGGTTATCGATATTGAGTCGTGTAGGTACTTTTTTAACTCCTCTATTCCAACTTCTTCCTTTGTACTTACCTTATGAAACTCGTATCCAGCGTTTTTATATATTTTTTCTATCTCTTCAAGGGTCTTTAGCTCTTCTTCATCTAGCAAGTCTATCTTGTTAAAGACTATGACAGGTTCAATCCCTAGATAGTCGTAAACAACAAGTAAGTTGTCAAGGAGTATGCTTTCAAACTCTGGCATTTTTAACGTCTGAACAACGAGAGCATTGTCAACATTTGCAACAGATGGGCGTTTTAAAAGGTTCTTTCTCTCCTCAACATCCTCAATTGCAAAGTTCTCTCCGTCTATAACCTGCCCTAAAACAAAATCTCCAGCGTATATTTTTGTTTTATTTAAAACTTTTTTTCTTGGAACTCCAGTATAGACTTTA
Organism: Hydrogenothermaceae bacterium; assembly: GCA_027052485.1. Taxonomy (GTDB): domain Bacteria; phylum Aquificota; class Aquificia; order Aquificales; family Hydrogenothermaceae; genus Hydrogenothermus. Next base: position 5,985 of record JALUFA010000002.1, on the reverse strand, counting down.
TCCTCATCAGGTAAGTAAACCCCTATATAGCGTGCTTCCCTATCAACAACGATACCTTTTTTTAACTGCTTCACGACAAATCTCCGTTAAGTTCAATCTCGTTAAACGATGAAACCTGCCTATACGGAAAATCTTTTATATACTCAGCGTCATTAGGTCTTACTATTCTTACAACGTTCATACCTGCTTCAGCAGCTGCCTTTATCTCATCTGGGTTGTCTGAAAGAAATAGTATCTCGCTAGGTGAAAGGCCTATCTCCTTTGCTATCTTCTCGTATGACTCTTTTTCCTTTTTGCTGCCTATTCTTGTATCAAAATATCCTGAGAACCAGTCTAAAATATTTCCCTTATCTGTATGAGAGAAGAAAAGCTTTTGAGCCTCAACGGAACCTGACGAGTATATGTATATGGGGACTTTTTCTTTCCACTCTTTAAGCCTGTTATACGCATCTTCATAAATCGGGGCTTTTAGTTTTCCAGTTTCAAATCCTTCTTTCCATATTAGGCCTTGGATTTCCTTCAATGGAGCTATCTTCTTGTCTTCGTCTATCCACTGCTTTAAAATTTGAGCCACATCCTCATCTGTCAAATTCGGGTTGTTTTCTATCTGCTTTACTTCTTCTATTATCTGCCTTACTTTTGGATTGCTTTTGTTTTGTTTTATAAACTCATCCATTCTTTCTTTTGAGTAAGGAAACATTACCTCTTTAACAAAGAATATAGGGGATGTTGTTCCTTCTATATCAACAAGTATAGCTTTTATCATTCTACCGCCTGCTACAAATCTTTGTATACTATTATTATGCCAGTAAAGCAAAAGGTTTTTTATGGAAAAAGTAAAGGTTATAGTTAAAAATCTTGATACAGGAAAGAGAAAGTGCCGCATCTGCGGATACATATACGACCCGCAAAAGGGAGACCCATTAAGAGCAATACCTCCCGGAACGCCTTTTGAAGACCTTGCTGACAGTTGGCGATGCCCTACCTGTGAGTACTCTAAAGCCTACTTTCTGATTGTTTACGATGAAGAGTAAAACTGTCATTCTTGTTCTTTTCTTAGCTATCCTCTCATTCTTTGCCAATATATGGGGTATATCTATCTACTCTCTAGACGAGGCAAAGAACGCGGAATGTGCTAGAGAAATGCTTGAACGGAGGAATTTCATTGTTCCAACGTTTAACTATGAGCTTCGTACAGATAAGCCCCCTATGCATTACTATTTTATGATTTTTGCCTATAAGCTTTTTGGAGTTAACGAGTTTGCAGCTAGATTTTTTTCAAGTCTGTTTGGGGTGTTGACAGTTCTTGCAACTTTTTTCTTTGCCCGTAGGTTTTTCAATGAAAAGGTAGCATTTTTCTCATCTCTGGTCTTACTTGCATCTTTGCATACATCTATACAGTTTCACATGGCTGTCCCAGACCCATATTTAATCTTTTTCATTACCGCAAGTTTGATGTCGTTTTTTATCTTTTATAAAGAAAAATCACAAACTGCTCTCTGGCTGTTTTACCTGTTCTCTGGATTTGCCGTATTAACAAAAGGCCCCGTCGGGGTTGTACTTCCATTTTTCATAGTTTTGTTTTTTCTTGCAATTACCCATCATCTTTGGCTTTTAAGAAAAATGAGTATTTTTAAAGGGCTGCTGTTAATAACGGCTGTATCACTGCCTTGGTACGTTGCCGTTGGAGTTGAAACAAACTGGGTGTGGGTTAAGGAGTTTATCTTCAAACATAACATCCACAGATTTTCATCACCTATGGAAGGCCACGGGGGAATTTTCCTTATAACTTTGCTCTACGTTTTTATTGGCTTGCTACCTTTTTCTGTGTATCTGCTACAGAGTTTCAAAAAAGCCTGGGTAGAAAAGTTTAAAGATGTTAACCTTTTTCTGCTAATATGGGCTGTTATTTACGTTGGGTTTTTTGCTGTCTCAAAAACCAAGCTTCCAAACTACACTGTACCGTCGTATCCAACGTTGGCAATTATTCTTGGAAGTTTGCTTGCAACTGTAAAGTTTAGAAAAAGCTTTGTGTATTCCCTAGCTACTTACATTTTAATAACTGTGCTCCTTGCCATCGGGGCATATATAGGACTTAAACAGGAACCTGAGATAAAGGATTTAGCCTACCTTGGTTTTTCATTTTTCTTTTTAACGGTTGTTGGTCTGGTAAGCTTAGTACTGCTTAAAAAAGATTTTAAAAAGTCTCATTTTACCTTAGGATTTGGTTCATTTTTGTTTGTGTTAGCCTTTTTCTTTTTAATCTTTCCTCTTATTGACAGACGAAACCCAGTTCAGCAGGAGCTGCCGTTAATAGATAAAACAAAACCTATCATCAGCTATAAAGGTTTTAACCCAGCTTTTTTATTCTACATAAGAAAAAAAATCCCTGAGTTTAACCGTGTTGATAAACTTAAAAAGTTCCTCAAAGATAAAAGCACAGTCTATATTCTTACACGAAAAAAACACCTAAAAGAACTGGAAAAAATAAAGGGTTTAAAAATTCTAGCCGTAAAAAAAGACCTATTTGAAAGAAAATACTCTGTTTTAATCATATACAGAAGGTAAGTTTGGGGGTAGTTATTAAGATAAAACCTCATATGGGAGGAGAGAAAATGAAAAAAGCCCTTATCGCTTTACTGTCTGTACCTTTAGTTTCTTATGCTGGAGATTTGGTTAAGTGTAAAAAGCCTCCTAAAGAGCTAGATAATCTGTATCCTCCAAAGGCAAAAGAACCAGTACTCATGGAAACTATGCATCATATGTCTATAGCCTTTTCAGGAATTTTTGTGAATGCAAAACTTGGAAAGTGGGACAAAGCCGAAAACTGGGCTGAAACTCTAAAAAGAAACTACAGCAAAATACCTGAGATGGTGCCTAGCTGGAAGAGGAAAGTAAGGCTTGATACCATGGAAAAACTGGTACAGGCAGTCAAGGAAAAAGACATATCTCAGCTTAAAAGGTACGCTTCGGTTGTTGGTAAAACCTGTTCTAGCTGCCACGCAAAGTATATGCTACCGGTAAAGATAAAGTACCATTACCCATCATTTGACAGTGTTAAGCTTGACGACCCTGTTTCTGGTAAAAGGTTAAGTGTTGAAAAGTACATGAAGGCTATAAACACAGACCTTAAACTCACGGTGATTTTTAGCCACGATGGAGAGTTTAAGCCAGCCTTTAAAGCTGCAAAAAGATTTGCAACGAGATACAATGGTCTTACCCAGATGTGTTCCTCATGCCACACAAATAAAATCGTGGAAGAGGTTTACTTTGGTAAAGAGACTGAGGAAAACCTAAAAAAACTGGTTAAGTTTATTATGGCAAAAGATAAAGAAGGTATCCATGAGAGCATAGAAAAGATTGAAACAGGCTGTTATAAATGTCATAACGTCCATGAAGTTCCACAGATGTTAAAGAAAAAGTTTAGAGATTAATCTTTCTTTTTATCTTTTAACTTTAGGTAGGCCTCTTTGGCTGCCTTTGTTTCTGCCTCTTTTTTTGATTTACCTTTGGCTACAGTTGAAACGATATCGCTTACTTTACACTCTACGGTAAACTCTTTTTTATGCTCTGGGCCTTTTTCATCAATAAGTTTGTAGGATGGAGTTATCTTATACTTCTTTTGGGTTAATTCCTGAAGGATAGATTTGTAATCTTGAGGAATAGAGTGTTCTTTTATACTTTTGATAACCGTATCTTTAAAAAGGCGGTTAAAAATATCTCTTGGAGTATCTATTGAGTAGTTGCTATCTATATAAACTGCGCCAAACACAGCCTCAAAAACATCACACAGAAGACTTTCTCTTTCCATACCCTTTTGGGCTCTTTCCCCTTTACTGACTAGAACAAGCTCATTTAGTCCTATCTGTCTTGCAAGTTTGGCTAAGAAAGGTTCGCTGACAACAGCGGAGCGGATTTTTGAAAGCTGACCTTCTCTGGCTTTAGGGAAAGTCTTTATAAGAATTTCACTGACTATTAGCCCTATTACGGCATCACCGAGGAACTCTAAAACCTCATAGTCCTGTAGTTTTTCCTTATACTCAGCGGCAAAAGAAGTATGCGTTAACGCTGCAAGAGGGAGAGTTTTGTCTTTAAAGGTGTAGCCTAACTTTTCTTCAAGCTTTTGAACTATCTCTAAAAATTTAGGTGGTAAAGGTTTTTTATCCTTCATACGCTTTAAAGACTAAACAGCCGTTTGTTCCTCCAAAACCAAAAGAGTTAGATATAGCTACTTTAACCGGATACTCTATAGCTTTGTTAGGTACGTAGTCTAAATCACAGTCAGGGTCTGGGTACTCGTAATTGATGGTAGGTGGAATTATGCCATTTTCAATGGTTTTTGCTGTTGCAACTGCTTCTACTGCTCCGGCAGCTCCAAGCAGGTGTCCTATCATTGACTTGTTTGAGGAAATTTTCAGATTGTAAGCGTGGTCTTTAAAAACTTCTTTTAGAGCTAAGGTTTCAACTTTATCATTTAGAGGTGTCGATGTTCCATGGGCGTTAACGTAATCAACTTCATTTGGGTTTATCCTTGCATCGTTTAGAGCCATAGAGATAACTCTCTTTGCCCCGTCTGCATCGGCACAGGGAGCTGTAATATGGTAAGCGTCTCCTGTTAATCCGTATCCGATAACCTCTGCATATATTTTTGCTCCTCTTTTCTTTGCATGCTCCAGCTCTTCAAGAACGAGTATTCCTGCTCCTTCACCCATTACAAAACCGTCCCTCTTTGCATCAAATGGACGGGACGCCTTTTGGGGTTCGTCGTTTCTAGTAGAAAGAGCCTTCATATTGGCAAAACCTGCAATACCAAGGGGGGTAATAGCTGACTCTGTACCACCTGCTATCATAATGTCGGCATCACCACGTTGGATAATCTTAAATGCATCACCTATTGAGTGGGTACCTGTAGCACACGCAGTAACAACACAACTGTTAGGCCCTTTAAAGCCAAACTCAATAGAGATGTACCCAGATGCTATGTTTGATATCCCAGATGGTATAAAGAAAGGAGAAACTCTTCTAGCTCCCCTTTCGAGTAGAAGTTTTTCCTGTTCTTCAATATCTCTAAGGCCGCCAATACCGGTTCCTACAATTACACCTGCCTTGGTTGGGTCTATCTTATCGAGGTCTAATCCTGAATCTTTTACTGCCTCTTTAGCTGCAATTACTGCAAACTTAACAAAATCACTCATCCTTTTTACATCTTTTTTATCTAGGTACTGTAAAAAGTCTAAATTTTTAACCTCTGCAGCTATAACAACAGGCAGATTGTATTCGTATGGGTCAAATCTTTTTATAACATCAACCCCACTTTTACCTGCAACCAGATTAGACCAGAACTCTTCTACAGAGTTTCCGATTGGTGTAACTGCTCCTAAACCGGTAATGACGACCCTTCTCATGTTAGAGACCTCTTATCCTTGTTTTTGTTTAATGTAGTCTAAAACGTCTTGAACTGTGGCTATCTTTTCAGCATCTTCATCTGGAATTTCAACGCCAAACTCCTCTTCAAAAGCCATGATAAGCTCTACAACGTCTAGAGAGTCTGCTCCAAGGTCATCAACAAACTTAGACTCAGGTTTAATCTGGTCTACAGATATTCCAAGCTGGTCTGCAATGATTTCCTTTACTCTTTCTTCAATATTATTTGCCATTGGTTATACCTCCATTTTAGATTTTATTTAGTACATTCCACCGTTAACGTGGATAGTTTCACCTGTGATGTAAGATGCTAGGTCAGATGCTAAGAATGCTACAACGTGGGCTACTTCTTCTGGTCTTCCAAATCTGCCTAGTGGTATCTGTTTTAAGTACTCTTCCTGTAAGTCAGCAGGTATTTTTTCCGTCATATCACTCTCAATAAAACCGGGAGCAACTGCATTTACAGTGATGTTTCTTGGGGCAAGTTCTTTAGCTAATGATTTTGTAAATCCTATTAAACCTGCTTTTGATGTAGCATAGTTTACCTGTCCCACATTTCCA
>JALUFA010000001.1 GCA_027052485.1 Hydrogenothermaceae bacterium | reverse complement strand
AAATATTCCTCACTAATATCCTGGGATTCATCATCCTCATTAGAACTGTTAAGTATGCTATCCAAATACTTAATACCAGCATCGATCTCTAAATATGTATTATAGGCTTCACTATAATTCTCATGCCTATACTCCAGCAATCCTTGTGAATAAAGATCCCTAAGATCTAAGAGTTTAGTTTTAGGCACTCCGGTAAGGTTCATATTCTCATAGACCTTCAACTGCTGATTAACATCGGAATACAATTGATCAATGTTATCATCAATCTTCTTAGGATAATAGGAAAGACCTCCTTCAACCTTTGGGATCAAATGATCAACAAGCAAAGAATAAGCATCATCATATTTTCCATCATCAATGGACTCGGTTAGATTTGTGTTATTAAGTTCACTCAACTCATCACATAGATCCGAGAGAGCCAATCCAAGGGGTTCAGAGAGATCATAATACTTACACAATCGAGAATATTTTCCATCAAACTCCTCTATAATGGGAACTAAATCATCATAGGAAAGTTTAGAGGTCTTATTAATGTAATATACATAGATCCTCTCATCACCACTGTCGGCAATATATAAACGCTCACCATCGGAATAAATACCACTTATACTATCAAACCCTTTCAATTCATCGATGGTTCGCGCATCCTTTCGGAAGATCACTTTAACTGAATTAACCAAACCATCAGAGACATATAAATAATCATTATCGAGAGCAATCAAACGAGGGCTTTTTAGAGTTATATATTTATCAACACTAGAATAATCACCTATGTAATCATAATCTTCAGATATATTGAACATCTTAACCGCATTCTTACCACGATCACAGACAAAGATAACATCACCATCAATATATAGATCAGAGGGATCATCAAACTGAGCATTATAATCCCCTAAGAATACATAATTGATTGCACCCTCAGAAACAAATTTCATATCATCCAGATCATAGGCCTTTGCGATTCGTATTGAATCATCCCCACGATCACCCAAATACATATAACCCTGAGAATAAGCTATGGAAGATCCCTCCTCAGGAACAAAGGAACCCTCCGTGATCACATTTATAAGGTCATAATCATCAGAGGCATTAAACACTAGGATCTTATTACCCGAACCTAACATAAATAGGAGATCCCCAGACATCCACATATCTTTTAGATCACTAATATAACTCCTTGAACCTGAATCAGAGGATCCCACTCGTTTTACAATTTCGAATTCATCATCCTCATCATCCCAATCTACCACAACCACCCTCTCATACTTAGTGGAATAGGTTAGAATATGACCACCATAATACCAAATCCCCCAAGGTTCACCCAGTTGATCTTCGGTCGAATAATTGCCCTCCAAAACAAATTCAACTGGGAAAACCAAAGCAGACAATAACAATACAAACAATAGCTTCCTCATTAAATCACCCTCTGTTTAGTAATCCTCAAGATATGGGATAATAGAGATATCTCCTCATCACTTATATATTTATTGTATTTTTCCAGGTAGAGATCCCCATCCCGTTTAGGCACATAAGTATAGAGAATTGAATTACCTATAAGATCTTTACCAAAGACGGCACCTTCAATCGAGATTGCTACTTCATCTCCCTTCTCAGCTTCAGGTATTGAATCCTTATCTTTCTGTATATTACGAATCGTACCAATAACTACACCCTTTTCATTAACCAATTGAACTTCCGGCCTAATTTTTCCAGACTCCACCTTTATACCTACTATAACAGGTTTACTTACTCTAAACACATAACCAGGTAACACCCTA